>NZ_JABWRO010000006.1:0-80890 GCF_014268985.1 Pseudomonas sp. RW10S2
CCTGCACGTGCGCCCCACGTGCAGGCCGCTCGCCACTTCAGTTCATTGTGAATCGCACATCGAGCACTTCACCGTTCATCTCGATCGAGCTCCTGCAATCTGCCAACTCCGACCCGGAGGACGTCGTGCTGGCCCTCACCTCGCGGCTCGATGCATCGAAACGAAGGGTGAACTTGCAGCGCTTGCCACCACTGGTCAGGGTGACGGATTCCTTGAAGTTCTTCCCTCCAAACGCTTTCTCCAGGAACCACAGTCGCCCCCTGGACTCATCGTCCACTGCGAAGGAGGCGTTCCAATCCGGAGTGAGGAAGTCCCCGGCATGATCGATCTTCGCCTTGGAGTCCGCGTAATCGACCATCATGCTGACCCGTGGCGCCGGGGCGGCCTTTCCCGGGTAGGGCCGCGGTACGATGAAGGCATGAGCCGGCAGGACCACTACCGACAGCAATAGCGCTAATGTCTTGAATACCATGATGTTTACCTTGATCAAAGCGCGCCGGCATGGCGCGCGTCTTGATCAAGGTAAACAAGGGTCAGTGGGCAGAGGCCTCACTTAATTACCGACACCCCAGCAAGCCGCCCAGCCCCTCGAGCAGGCGTTGCAAGGCCCCTTGATTGGCTTGCATCACCGCCCTGCCCGCCTTGCCCATGCGCCGGCCGTCCTGCGGCAACTCGATCAGACGACGCACTGCCACGGTCAAGCCTTCCGTATCGTCCACCTGCTGCAGCGCCCCGGCCTCACGCAACATCGCAGTGATCTCGAGGAAGTTGAACACATGGGGCCCAGTGATCACCGGCAATGCCAACGCCGCCGGTTCCAGCGGATTGTGTCCGCCCGTGGGCACCAGGCTGCCGCCGACGAAGGTGATATCGGCCAGGGCATAGAGGAACATCAACTCGCCCATGGTATCGCCAAGCAGGACCTGGACCTGCCCGTCCACCGTCGTTCCTGAAGAACGCCGCACTGTAGTGAAACGTTCGCGACACAGCGCGTGTACTGCATCGAAACGCTCCGGGTGACGCGGCACCAGGATCAACAATGCATCGCCATGAACCTGCAACAGGCGCTGATGAGCCTCGAGAATGAGCGCATCTTCACCCTCATGCGTGCTGGCGGCGATCCATACCGGGCGCTGCGTCGCCGCCCACTGCTCGCGCAATTGGCGTGCGCGTGGCAGCAGTTGATCATCCACCTTCAGGTCGAACTTGATCGAGCCGGTCACCTGCACGCACTGCGCGCGGGCGCCCAGGCTGCGGAAACGCTCTGCTTCAGTCTCGGTCTGTACCGCAATCAGGCTCATCTCTTCGAGCATCGGCCGGGTCAGCCCGGCGAAGCGGGCATAACCGCGTGCCGAGCGCTCCGATAGCCGCGCATTGGCCAGGGCAACGGGGATACCGCGCCTGGCACACTGGTGGATGTGGTTGGGCCACAGCTCGGTTTCCATGATGACGCCAAGCTTCGGACGCACATGATCGAGGAAACGCGCCGCTGCCCAGGGCAGGTCGTAGGGTAGATAGCAGTGCTGGACCCGCGGCTCGCTGGCGAACATCGCGCGGATGCGCTCCGAACCGGTCGGTGTCATGCAAGTCAGCGTGATGGGCAGGTCCGGGTAGGCCTTGAGCAGTGCCTTGACCATCGGCGCCGCAGCGATGCTCTCGCCCACCGACACCGCATGCACCCAGATGCCACCCTGGCGCATGGCCGGAAGCTTGCAGGCAAAGCGCTCGGCGATGCGCTGGCGATACGCTGGCGCCTTGCGCCCACGCAGGAACAGGCGCAGCGCAACCAGCGGCAGGCCCAGGTGAAACAGCAGGGTGTAGAGGGTTCTGTTCATGGCGTCGCAGTTTACTAGGGTCTGTCTGAAATGTGTCTGCACTCGCCCATAGAGCGTTGAAGACGGCCCCTGGGATCGGCAGCAAAAGGGCTGTTGGCCTAGCCGATTGCCCGCAGGTGCATGGCAAAGCGTTCAGCCAGCCACTGAGCTGCCGGCCCAAGCGGCTCGTCGCGCCGCCACGCCAGCTCAGCGACCAGCGCAGGCGGACGCCATTCGCTGTCGAGTTCGACCATGTGCGCCTGGTACGTCGGGTACTGCACCACATGCCGCGGCAGCCAGGCCCAGCCCAGGCCTCGCATCAGCAGTTCGGCCATGACATAGAAGCTGTCGGCACGCCAGACCTGAGCGCTGACCGGCTCGCCGCCCGGATAGTCGCTGTCCTGTGGGGCGATGAGCAACTGCCGGTGGCGCGCCAGCTGCTGGCAGGTTACCCGCCCGGCATGGGCAAGCGGATGATGCGTAGCACAGACCGTGACCATCTCGACGCTGCCCAGGGTGCGACGCTCCAGCGAGTCCGGGATGCTTTCGTGATGGAAGAACAAGCCGAGGTCCGCGCGTCGCTCAACCAGCTTGCGCGCCACGTCGCCCTGTGCACCGCTGGCCAGCTGCACCTGGAGAAAGGGGAACTGGCTGGCCAGTTCATCGAGGCTGTCGATCACCGGCTGGTAGGGCATGGCTTCATCCTGGGCCACCCGCAGCAGCGGTTCCTGGCCGCGCATCAAGGCCTGGGCGCGACCATCGAGCCGCTCGCACTGACGCAACAACTCCTGGGCGTCACGCAGCAAGGCTTCGCCACTTTCGGTCAGGCGCGGCTGGCGACCACTGCTGCGTTCGAAAAGTGTCACGCCAAGGTCTGCTTCGAGCAGCGCAATGGCGTTGCTCACGGCCGACTGCGCTTTGCGCTGGGCACGGGCGACGGCAGAAAACGAGCGTAGCTCGGCGACCTGGACGAAAAGCCGCAACTGTTCAAGGTTCCACTGTTCGGCCATTACCTATCTCCAGAATCGATAGGTAATGACTTTACCGCAATCAGGAACAACCTAGAATGCCCGACCAGTAAACAGAGGAACCTGATCATGAATGCCTACACCTATCTCACCATCGCCATCTGCGCCGAAGTCATCGCCACCGCTTCGATGAAAGCGGTCAAGGGCCTGAGTACGCCGTTGCCGCTGCTGCTGATGGTGTGCGGCTATGCCGTGGCTTTCTGGATGCTCACGCTGGTGGTGCGCAGCATCCCGGTGGGTATCGCCTACGCGGTGTGGTCCGGCATAGGGATCGTGCTGATCAGCCTCGCAGCGCTGGTGATCTATGGGCAGAAGCTGGATGTGCCGGCCATGCTGGGGATGGCGATGATCGTAGGGGGCGTGGTGGTGATCCAGCTCTTCTCCAAGACTGCTGGGCATTGATCGATAGGCAACATTGCCGGGCACGGGCTGTATACTGGGCAATCGTTCCAGTTTTCGAGGTGCCCGCATGCCATCCGCCATTTCCACTGACGTCCTCATCGTCGGCGCCGGGGTCGCAGGCCTCTGGCTCAATGCCCGGCTACGTCGCCTGGGCTATTCGACAGTGCTGGTGGAGCGCGCCAGCCTTGGCGGCGAGCAGACCATCAAGTCCCAGGGCATCATCCATGGCGGCACCAAGTACGCCCTGCATGGCGCGCTGACCGGCGCTTCGGAGGCCATCGCCGACATGCCGCGGCGCTGGCGCGAGGCGCTGGCCGGCAGCGGCGAGCTGGACCTGCGCGACACCCGCCTGCTCTCGGACGCCCACTATCTCTGGTCGCCGGGCACCCTGGCCGGCAACCTCACCAGCTTCTTCGCCAGCAAGGCCGTGCGAGGCCGGGTCGACCAGGTCAAGGGCGAGCAACTGCCCCCTGCCCTGCAGGATCGCGCGTTCAAAGGCAAGGTCTACCGCCTGGCCGAGCTGGTCATCGATGTGCCCAGCCTGCTCGCCAACCTCGCGCAGCTCGCCGGTGACAGCCTGCTCGCCGGCGAGCGGATCGAGCCTCTGCGCGACGGCCAGGCGCTGGTCGGCCTGAAGGTCGATGGCCGCGAGATCCGTGCCCAACGCATCGTGCTCAGTGCCGGCGGCGGCACCGAGGACCTGTTGCATGCCCTCGGCCTGAGCCAGCCCGCGCAGCAACGCCGCCCCTTGCACATGGTCCTGGCCAAGGGCCCCAACCTCAAGCCACTGTACGCCCACTGCCTGGGCGGTGGGCCCAAGCCACGGGTCACCGTGACCACCCACCCGGCGGCCGATGGCCAGTGGGTCTGGTATCTGGGCGGCGACCTCGCCGAAGCCGATGGCGTGGCACGCGAGCCGGCCGCGCAGATCGCTGCGGCGCAAAAAGAGATCGCCAGCCTGCTGCCCTGGGTCGATCAAAGCCAGGTGCGCTGGGCGACCTTGCGCGTCGATCGCGCAGAGCCCGCACAGTCGGGCCTGGTGCGCCCCGACAACGCGTTCCTCAGCGAGCAGGATCGCCTGCTGGTTGGCTGGCCGACCAAACTGGCGCTGGCGCCAGACTTCTCCGACCGCATCCTGGCCGCCTTCGAACGCGATGGTATTCGCCCGAGCGCCCAGGTCGATCTGACGGACCTACCGCGTCCACCGCTCGGCGTGCCCGCCTGGGAGCAACTGCTGCCATGAGCCTGCCGACCCTGCACGATTTCCACCGCCCGTTGGGCAGCACCGGCCTGAAGGTATCGCCACTGGGGCTGGGCACGGTCAAGCTTGGCCGCGACCAGGGCGTGAAATATCCCAACGGCTTCACCATTCCCGGCGACGACGATGCCCGCCTGCTGCTGTCGCAGGCTCGCGAGCTGGGCATCAACCTGATCGACACCGCGCCGGCCTATGGCCGCAGCGAAGAGCGTCTCGGCCCGCTGCTGCGTGGCCAGCGTGACGAGTGGATCATCGTCAGCAAGGTCGGCGAAGAGTTCGAAAACGGTCTGTCGCACTTCGACTTCAGCGCCGCCCATACCCGACGCTCAGTCGAGCGCAGCCTCAAGCGCCTGGAAACCGACCGCATCGAACTGGTGCTGGTGCACTCCGACGGCAACGACCTGGCCATTCTCGAGCAGCAAGAGGTCTACCAGACGCTCGCCGCACTCAAGCAGGAGGGCAAGATCCTCGGCTACGGCTTCTCCGGCAAGACCGCCGCCGGCGGCCTGAAAGCGCTTGAGCAGGGCGACTGCGCGATGGTCACCTACAACCTCAACGAGCAGGCGGAGCGCCCGGTGCTGGACTACGCTGCCGAACACGGCAAGGCCATCCTGGTGAAGAAGGCCCTGGCCAGCGGGCATATCTGCCTGTCTGCAGGCGTGGACCCGGTCCAGGCCAGCTTCGAGCTGCTGTTCACCCATCCGGGGGTGAGCAGTGCTATTGTCGGCACCATCAATCCGTTGCACCTGGCCCACAACGTGGCCACCGTCGCCCGTATTCTGGGCCAGGCCTGAGCCGCTCACGCGGCCGCCGAATGCAAGGAGGAGCCTCGTGGCGCGTACGCTTATCCGCAAGAACCCGAGCAACTTCAAGACCCTGCCGCTGCATGTCGAAGCCACCCCCGAACGCCTGAGTTACCAGAGCATCGGTATGCCGCTGAACTTCGCCCAGACCCTGCAACGGCGCAAGGCGATCCAGCTGGATGACAGCCAACGCTTCGTCATCGAACTGGCCAACCTGGGCGTTTCGGTACGCCTGACCCTCAACTGGCAGAACCGCGACTACTGGGTGCTGGTGCGTCAACGCCGCCAGGACCGCGGCGACGTGGTACTCAAGCTGATCTCCGGTTACGTACCTGCCCAGGAGCTCAACCTCCCACTGCACACTGCCATTCAGGAAGTGGCGGAAGAGTGCCTGCTGGAAACCCCGGAAGGCTGGCTGAGCGGACGCTTCAACGACACCTGGCTACCCGCCCCGTATGCCGCTGCCCTGCACTACCGCGAAGCCCTGCCCTTCACCCTGAGCCCGGCCTCGGGCGCGGCGCGGCCGGTACACTGCGGCAACCTGATGCTACTGGAGCGGCCACGGGCCTATGTGCACCTGCCCACCGCCTCGCTGCAACTGATCTACGATCTGCGCCTGCAAGTACCCAAGGAGGCCAAGTCGCTCAGCCTGTTTCACGTCGACGAGCGCCTGGAAGGTGACCAACTGGTGGCCCGGCTCAACCGCAAGCGCCCCGACCTGTACCTGATGCCCCTGAAGGACGGCCAGCCATTGGCGGAGCTGTACACCCTGAAGAAGGACCAGCTTGTTCCCGCGAGCACGCGCGGGCTGTACCTGGCCGAAAGCTTCGCCCTGCAGGATGGCTGGGTGGTGAGAGAGGAACGCGTACGTTGGCGGGAATGGGTGCGTCAGCAAGGGCTGGTGGAGAGTCGGCCCGAGAAGCCTTCGCACCTGCAGCGTTTCAGCGACAAGGCGCGGGCGTTGTTGCAGCGGGCGAAGACCACACTGCATAAATAGCAGCAGCGGCGCTTGGCCGCTGCCACCTGCCCTGCGCCTTCAAGGGCAGGTCAGTTCTTGCGAATTTTCTCGACGATCGCGGTGGTCGAGCTGTTCTCGACCAGGCCCAGCACTTTCACCGTGCCGCCATAGGCCTTGACGATATCCGCCCCAACCACTTGGTCGATCCCGTAGTCGCCCCCCTTGACCAGCACATCCGGCTTGACCTGGCGCAGCAGGTTTTCAGGGGTTCCCTCAGGGAAACTGATGACCCAGTCCACCGCGCCCAGGCCGGCGAGCACCGCCATGCGGCGATCGACGCTGTTGATCGGACGCCCAGGCCCCTTGAGACGGCTGACCGAAGCATCGTCGTTGATCGCAACGATCAGGCGATCCCCTTGGGCGCGAGCCTGCTCCAGGTATGTCACATGCCCAGCGTGGAGAATGTCGAAACAACCATTGGTGAAGACGATCTTCTCGTTGTGCGCACGCGCGTCGTCGATGGCCAGCAGCAGTTGCTCGAGCCCCAGCACCCCGCGCTCGGAGCCTTCTTCACGCTGGATCGCGCGGCGCAATTCCGGGGCGCTGATGGCCGCCGTACCCAGCTTGCCGACGACGATGCCAGCGGCCAGGTTGGCCAGGGCCACCGCGTGCGGCAGGTCCTCGCCTGCGGCAATGGCAGCCGCCAGCGTCGAGATAACGGTATCGCCAGCACCAGTGACATCGAACACCTCGCGGGCGCGGGCCGGCAGGTGCAAGGCCGGATGCCCGGTGCGCAGCAGGGTCATGCCGTGTTCCCCGCGCGTCACCAGCAACGCGCCGAGGTCAAGATCATCGAGCAATTGCAGGCCTTTGGCGACCAACTCGGCTTCATCGGCGCAACGCCCGACGATGGTCTCGAATTCGCTGAGGTTGGGGGTAATCAGGCTGGCACCGCGATAGATGGAAAAATCCTTGCCCTTGGGGTCGGCCAGTACCGGAATGCCTTTGCTGCGAGCAGCCTGGATCAGCGACTGGTGATTCTTCAGTGCGCCCTTGCCGTAGTCCGACAGCACCAGCACCTTGACGCCTTCGAGCAGTGCATCGACCTCGGCACCCAGCGACAGCGGATCGGTGGCGAAGGGCTCTTCGAAATCGATGCGCAGCAGTTGCTGGTGGCGGCTCATGACCCGCAGCTTGACGATGGTGGGCTGGTGCGCAATACGCTGGAACACCGAACGCACACCTGCGGCCTGCAGGCTGTTGGCCAGACTGTCGGCTGCTTCGTCCTGGCCGGTGACACCCACCAGCGAAGCCGGGGCCCCAAGCGCCGCGATGTTCAAGGCAACGTTGGCCGCACCGCCAGGCCGATCCTCGATCTGGTCGACCTTGACCACCGGCACCGGCGCTTCAGGCGAGATACGCGAGGTACCGCCATGCCAGTAGCGGTCGAGCATCACATCGCCGACCACCAGTACCGGGGCTTGATCGAAACGCGGCATGGACAACTTCATGGGCAACCCATATGAAAAAATGAACAGGGGCAGGATATTAGCACACGGCAGCCGGCGGCTTTAACGCCAACTGCGGTGGGGACAATTCCAGTGACAATCGGGGCGCACACGCCCCGATTCATGAGGGTTTCAGGTGATATCGGCCTTGTCCGGCTCATCGAGCCCCATGGCGTGCAGGCGGGCATAATGGCCATTAGCCTCAAGCAACTCGACATGGGTACCACGCTCGACCAGACGCCCCTGGTCCATGACCAGAATCAGGTCGGCCTTCTCGATGGTCGACAGCCGATGCGCGATCACCAGGGTGGTGCGCCCCTCCATCACATGGTCGAGCGCCGCCTGGATATGCCGCTCGGACTCGGTGTCCAGCGCCGAGGTCGCCTCGTCGAGGATCAGCAGCGGGGCGTTCTTCAACAGCGCCCGGGCGATTGCCAGGCGCTGACGCTGACCACCGGACAGCAGCACGCCATTCTCGCCCACCTCGGTGTCGAAACCCTTGGGCAACTGGTCGACGAACTCCTTGGCGTAGGCATCGGCCGCGGCAGCCTCGATGGCCTCGCGCGGCGCACCGGCCAGGTCGCCATAGGCGATATTGTTGGCCACGGTGTCATTGAACAGGGTGACATGCTGGGTCACCTGGGCCACATGCCGACGCAGGTTGCGCAGGCGGTAGTGTTCGATTTCCACACCGTCGAGCAGGATCTCGCCCTTGTTGTGGTGATAGAACCGCGGGATCAGCGCCGCCAGTGTCGACTTGCCGCTGCCCGAACGCCCCACCAGGGCAATCATCTGCCCGGGTTCGGCGACGAAGCTGATGTCGGTCAGTACCTGACGCTCGGTGCCTGGGTAGGTGAAGCTCAGGTTGCGCACCTCCAGACGACCCTCGACACGCTCCTTCTCCACGGTACCGCCGTCCACCTCAGGCTTCTCGTCGAGCTGCTCGAAGATGCTCTCGGCGCCGGCCAGGCCCTTCTGGATGGTCGAGCTGACCTCCGAAAGCTGGCGAATCGGCTTGGGCAGCAGACCTGCCGCCGTGATGTAGGCGACCAGGTCGCCAGCCGAGGCATCGCCACGCAGGAACAGCACCAGGAACATCAACGCGGCCATGGCGCTGTAGATCACCAGTTGCAGCGCCGGAGTGTACAGGGCGCCGGTCTTGTTCATGCGCAGCTGCTTGTCGGTGTTGCTCTGGCTGGCGTTTCTGAAGCGACGCTCTTCGTAGGCTTCGCCGCCGAAGCTGCGCACCACGCGGTAGCCCTGGATGGTTTCGGAGGCCACGTGGGTGACGTCGCCCATGGCCACCTGGATCTTCTTGCTCTGCTTGCGGAATTTCTTGCTGGCGGTACTCACCATCACTGCAATGACCGGCAGGATGGCAACCATCACCAGAGTGAGCTTCCAGTTCATCCACAGCAGGTAGACGAACAGGAACACCACCGTCAGGCCTTCGCGGATCACTACCTTGATCGCGTCGGTGGCAGCACCGGTGACCATGGTGACGTTGAAGGTGATGCGCGAGATCAGGTGCCCGGAGTTATGACTGTCGAAGTAGCGGTTGGGCAGCACCAGCAGCTTGTTGAACAGCTCCAGGCGCAGATCGTGGACCAGGCAGAGGGAGACCTTGGCCAGATAGTAGTTGCCGAGGAACGACCCGAGCCCTTGCCAGGCAGCGATCAGGATGATCAGCAACGGCACCGCCTGCAGCAATTGCAGATCGCGCAGATAGGGAACGTCGGGGAACAACACCGCTTGCGGATTGCTCAGGCCATCGACGAAGTACTTGAGGATCCCCGCCAGCATCGGCTGGGTCGAGGCAAAGATCACGAAACCGACAATGCTCAGCAGGAAAATGCCGATGTAGGGTTTCACATAGCCCAGGAGCCTGAAATAGATCTTCAGACTGGTGGGGTTCTCCGCCGGTCGCGGTGTTTCGGCCATCATCGAGCTCGCTGTTCAGGTTGAACCGGAAATTTTACCACAGGCTTTTCGCTCGGCATGCACCCACGGCAACATCATCGCCAGACCGACCGGCAACCAGCTGATGAACCACTCCGCGCGTGGCGTGCCAGTCAGGCTTGCCGCATCGAGTTGCATGGCCACAGTTGAAAACACCCAGACCGCCAGCGCCAGCTTGCCCAACATGGTCTCCCGGGCACGCAGGATCTCGCGCAGGGCGAACAGCCATACCGCTATCCACAGCAACATACCGGGCAGCCCCAGCTCGACGGCGACGTGAGTGAGCATATTGTGGGTATGGTCGAACTGGATCCCCAGTGCCTCCACGCGGTAGAACGCGCCAAGCCCCAGGCCGGTCCATGGGTGCTGTTCGATCATCTGCATCGAGGACTGGAATATCTCGGGCCGATAAGAGGAACCCCGCTGCATGATCAGGTCCTGGAACAGGAATATCGCGACGGCAGTGATCAGCAGCGATGACACGAAGACCAGCTTGCTGAGCCGATCACGCATCCAGAATGGCGCCAACAGCACAGTGAGCAGCAAGGCCACGCCCGCGCCGCGGCTCTGGCAAAAGGCAATGAAAGCCCCCAGGCAGGCCAGAGCCAGCAGCCAACCCGACTGCACGAAGCGGTTGCGCGGACAATCGTTGAGCATCAATACGGCCATGACACCGACGACATAGGCGCCCAGGATCGGATGGCTGATTTCACCGATTCCCTCAAGACGAGAAACCAGTACGTTGCCGGCCACATGATAGAAGCGGTAGATCGAAATCAGTGCAGCAACCGCCATCAGGACTCCACCGATGCGCAACAACATACGCACACGGTGGGCACCAAGCTGCGCCAGCAATGGGAAAGCCATAAGGAACAGCAGGATATAGACCAGCCGCTTACCCTCGCGTCCGCCCTCTGCGGTGGATGACCACACCAGGCTCAACGCTCCCCAGGCCAACAACAGTGCAATCGCCGTCCAGAGTGCCGGCTGACGTCGCCACCCGCTCACGAACAGGTGCCGGGCGGACCAGGCGAAGACCAGGGTCGGTAGCCAGAGGAACAGGATGAGGCCTTGCTGGTAGAGCTTGTTGCTCGGCGCCAGGGCGATCGCAGCCAGGAACCAGACGAAACCGAATCCGAGCCAGGCCTGGGCCCAGCGCTTTTCATACAACATTCCTTCCCCCGATCAGTCCAATGACACCGTCATGGTGCAACCGCATTATTTTCGGCATTATTGCCAGTCATTTTGCTTGCAGAAGACAAGGCACCCATCCATGCAATGCTCCCGACTCTCCCAGCCCGACTTCGATCAGCTGACACTCGGCGCCAGGGTTCTGGAGGCCGACAGTCACGGCGCCAAAGTCTACCTGCTCGAGGATGGCAATATCCTCAAGGTTTTTCGTCGTAAGCGTCTGATTTCATCTGCGCTGCTGCGGCCCTACTCACAGCGCTTCATCGACAACGCTGCGCGCCTGGTGCAACTGGGCATTCCCACTCTGGAAGTGATCAGCCATCACAAGCTGGACCTGCCGGGGCGCACCGCGGTGCTCTACCGCCCGCTGCCGGGCGAAACTCTGCTGCAGCGCTCGCGCCTGCCGGGGTTCAGCTGGAATGACTACCTGCCGGCACTGATCGCGCTGATCCGCCACCTTCATCGCTCAGGGATCTACTTCCGTTCATTGCACCTGGGCAACGTCGTGGTCACCCCTGAGCAACAGCTTGGCCTCATCGATGTCGCCGACATGCGTTTCCTGCGCCCTCCGCTGTCGGCACGCATGGTTCGGCGCAACGTGCAGCATCTGGCGAACTACATCGAACGGGAGCGGCTCGGCGACCACTTCCCACTCACCGAACTGAAGTCGGCGCTGCTCGAGCGCTGAGCCTCAACCCCGCAACAACGTCCGCGAGCCCTGGCTGAATGCCCGCCAGGCCTGCTCCGGGGCCAGCGCCTCACGCTGCCCGGCAGCCGTCTCCTTGACGCTGAGCGTGTTGCACTCCCCGATGGCATGCGCCCAGGCGGCCTGGTCCCCTACCGGCAGGTAGCGTCCGGCCTGCCCCAATTGCTCGCGGAACACCGGCAGGTCGCTGCACAGCACCGGCACATCGGCCAGCACCGCCTCTTGTAGCACCAGCCCCAGCCCTTCCGAACGCGAAGGCACCAGCAGCCAGTCGAAGGCACGATAGAGCTGAGATAGATCGGGACGATAACCGCACAGTTGCACGCTTTCGCCCAGCCCGAGCGCCTGGATACGGGCGCTGAGGCGCTCTCGCAGCTCGCCGTCGCCGAGGATCACCAGGCGAGCGTCCGGCTGCTGCCGGTGCACCTGGGCAAAGGCCTCGATCAGCATCTCGAAACCTTTGCTTTCCACCAGCCGGCCTACCGCGCCGAATACAGGCCCCGGACGCTGAACGAGGGCAAGCTCTCGTCTGGCGTGGTCACGCTCGAAGAGTGCTGCGTCGAACACCTGTGGGTCCAGCGCGACACGCAGCGTTTCGACAGAACGACCAAGCGCCTGCTCCAGCGCCTGGGCAAGGGTGTGGGAAACCGCAGCGATGCTCAGGCGGTGCGCCTCGACCGCACGCAGCAAGCGAATGTCGCTGCCGCGCAAGCGAGTCGACCCATGAAAAAGCACCGTCACTCGCGCATCAGGGAAATGGCGCATCAACGGCAAGACAAGGCGCGCAACACCCATGCCGTCGAGCAGCAAGACATCGGGTCGGGTCTGCTGCAGTGCCTTGTACAAACGGCGCCGCAACACAGGCGTCAGCCAGCGCCAGAAACTTCGGCCTTTGAGTGTGCGAGGCGGCATGTGCCACTCTCGGGTCGTGCCCTCGCCGCAGCACAGGCCATCGCCCAGCAGCAGCCAGTTGCTGATCTCGGCCCCTTCTGCAACATGGCACAACATCTGACGGTGCACCTTGTGAACTGACATGTACGGGGCACCTCCCGACCACATCACATTGACAACATTCATCGGTAGAGCTCCCTCATACCCGGCGGGCCGACCGCCAGGTCAACCGATTCAATGAGCAAGAAAGCCGATTCCAATACCGACCAATGTTCCTACAACGAGCGCGGCCACCAGCTTGATCCGATCGCGCTGGCGACGCTTGGCCTTGCGCTGAACTTCCTCGGGCAAGGTCACATGGCTACCGAAACCAGTATGCAGCACCGCATCGCCCTCGAGCGTGACCGCAGTCAGGCCCAGCTCGGCATAACGACGCGACAGCGCCTTCTCTCCAGAATAGGCAGCAAATGGTGCGCAGGTTTGGTAATCGCTCAGGCGGCGCAATCCTGGGTTAAGCGAAAACGCTTGCCAATCGGCTTTATCCGAAAGCAGCGGGTAACACGGCACCTGCGCGATGACCTGCCGGTCGCCCAGGCGAATGTAGGGGCTATGGATCGCCAGGTCGTGAGCATGGCTGCGCAGCCACACCTGCAGGATCTGTGGGCTGGCCTCGAGGATCAGCCGGGAGTCCTCGACAAAGTGCTGGCGATAGAAGCTCCAGTCATCCTCGCAGTGGAAGATGTAGGGCGTCTTGACGTGGCTGTAGGCCAGGTCGATCGACGCCAGCTGCCCCAGCTTGGGCCGGTTGACGAACACCTTGCAGTGGGCCTTCCAATGCTCGGGAACGGCCGCGTGAACCGCATCGTCTCCCGAGTCTTCGGTGATGAACACCTCACGGATCGACGCGGTGTTGTAGCGGTCGAAGCTTTCCAGCGTTGTCTTGAGCAGGTCGAAACGCCCGCAACTGGTTACCACCAGCGTGATGTCACTGTTTTCCGAGAAGCGCACTGGGCTCCCTCCGCCTTGCGGCCATTTCCGATCCGTCCGACGGACAGGTTGATGTGGTTCAAAGCCCCAGTTTCAGACGCAGGCGCTGCCACGCACTAAGCGGCGCTCGCGGTCTGAGGGGGGGCATCATGTGGTCGACGATGCTACGCCCGACCTGGGCAAAACTAAAGCCAGAAACCGCCAGTTCGCGGCCATTGGCGGCGATGCGTTCGGCGAGTGCCGGATCGGCGCGTAATGTCCGCAACTTCTCCTGCAGCACCGGGATGCTGTCGTACAACACCACGTTGTGCATGTCCTCAAGACCCAACGCACGGTTTTCCGCCTCGCCCTGGTCGAAGGCCAGCAGCACGCAGCCACAGGCCATGGCCTCGAAGTTCTTGATCATGTACTCGCCCATGCCAACGTCGGCACTGACGAAGAAGCGGATACGGTTGAGCGTGTTGCAGTAGTCTTCACCGGACTTGGTGCGAGTCACCACCAGGTTTTCCACCTGCCCCAGTTCATCGAGCAACGCCTTGCGGCCGCTATAGGCGACGCTCTTGGTGCTGCCGACAAAGGCCAGTTCGATATCACGCTCGCGCCCCTGGTCGGTCAGCAATTGCTCGTCATAGCCCTTGGGCACGAACACCGCATCGAAACCTTCCTGGCGCAGGCGCTCGCTGACCATGTAGCCAGAGCTGATCACTCGCGCCCAAGGCAGCTTGCGGTAGTGCGCGCTGAACTTGCCGGTGTATTTGCAGGGAATGTAGTTCTGGTAGGCATCGTGCTCGAGGATCACCAGATTAGGGACCGTGCGGATAAAGCCGACCTGGCGAATCTCCTGCTTGAAGCGCAGGAAAAAGACGATACGGTCATAACGCTCGACGTCCACTTCACGCTTGAAGTAGCGCCGCAGGTTGCGCTGCTCGTCGCTCGACAGCCAGCGCAAGTCGCACTCGCAGTTGGCCGCGACGCCGTCGTACAGGCGATCGAGGATGGCCCGTTGTTCCTTCTGCACCAGAAATAGGACTTTCATTGCATTCCTTGGGGGCGTGACGCCATCGCGGTCAATCATCGGGCACTCACAGCTCGCGGCGCCAGAACAGTTCATGTCGACGCACCGCCTTGCGGAAGAATTCGTTCTCCCCGTAAGGCGACGGTCGCCGCCCGGCCAGCCAGCGCTGCAACAGACGGCGCAGGCGACGCTTGAACGGGGCCGGAGGCTGCAGGTCGTGCATCATGCCCAACGCCATGGCCTTGTCGCGCTGGGTCGGCACGTCCAGCACCAGGCTGCAGGGCGCCCAGGGCTGAGCGGCTTCGAGTTGCGGCGGCAGGGCAACACCGTCGCCGCTGTCACCCATGGGCCAGCGGTCGTTGTCGTGCAGGTGGTTGGCATAGCACAGCAAGGTCTGCGGCTGCCAGTCCAGCCCCTGCAGGGCTTCGAGCACGGCGGCCTGGGCGCAGAGATGATCCGGGTGCGGATCGAGCTGCGGGTGCGGCATGACCAGGATTTCCGGGCGAGCCATCTGCAGCAGTACGCGCAAGTCGGCCAGCAGGTTGTTCCAGGTCGGCGCACCATCGGCATCGGCCGGTAGCGGAAACGGATTGAAGCGACGGAACGGCCGGATATCGGCCATATCCGCCTCGCGCGAGGCCGCTGGCTGATCCGGCGCAGCCTGCATGGCAGGCAATTGCAGACAGAAGTAACCCAACTGCACGCAACGGGCCTCCGGCACCCCGGCCCAGCGTGGCACGGCGATGCTGTCCCAGGCGCGCAGGCGCCCCTTGAGCTGCGCCGCCTCGGCCTTGGCCAGCCCCATCTGCTGATAGTGCTCGGCCTCGATCTCGCCTGCAGTCAAGGTAACCACCCAGGCCTCGTCGGCCTGGCTGTAGAGCCCATAGGCCGCCAGCTCTGCATCGTCAGCATGGGGCGCGACCACCATGATCCGACGCTGGCGCAACACCACCGCCGGGGTTATCCACAGGCGTGGTTCGCCCAGCAGCCGACAGTGACGCCCAGACAGGCGCAGTCGCCCATCGCGCAGGGCCGCAGCAAGGCCGGTCAGGTTGAGAAAACGCACGCCATCGACACCGCGCTCAAAGGTCTGGCTGTCACGCATGGCGTCCGCGACCAGCTCGACCCGAGGATCGAGAAAGCGACCAAGCCACCCGGACTTCACACGAATCTCGAGGATCAGCGTGTCATCATCGCCGAACGATGCATCGCTGTTCAGCACGCCGCCTTGAATGCTGACGGCCTCGACACGGCTGTGCTCACCGAAATCGAAGGTGTAATCCTCGCCGGGCGCGTAGAACAGATGGTCGGCGAACCAGGCTTCGTGGGCAGCCCAGACGAGCGGCAGCAGCAGCAGTGGCAGCCACCACCAGGCCAGCGCTCCCAATGCGATCAGCAGCAACAACGCGATCACCAACCCGAGGCGCTTGTTGCGCCGGTGGCGCTTGAGCAATTGCTGCTTGCGACTCATGCCTGATACACCGGGACCGGATTGCACCAACGGTCCTTGTATTCGCGGTCGGCACGGCCGAATGAGAAACGCAGGGCCTTGCCACGGGCGTTGGCGTCTTCCCAGGCGGCCTGGGTATTGAGGAAGCTCAGTACGCTGCCGGGGCTGAAGGCCTTGGTTTCAGGATCGACACCACCGTTGACGTACTCGACACTGATCCATTCGGGCGACTCGACCCGATAGATCAACTGGATGGCGATCGGCTTGTCCTCGAGAAACAGCACCGAGCCGATCAGCAGCTCGCGCAGGCGCTCGACGACTTCGGCCATGCGCGCAGCGCCGGTCGCGGGGAAGCTCCAGCGGCGCTGGAACAGGTCGCAGTACATCGCGGCGATCTCCGCGGCGCTGAAGTCGCTGATTGGACGCACCACTCCACCGGCCTCCTCCAGCAGGCGCAGTTCGCGGCGCTGGTTGTAGCGGAATTTCTTCGAAAGGTCTTCATGCGGGCGCGCCATGGCCAATTGCTCGGCCTGGGGTTTCAAACCCTCGAAACGCCCGTGATTGAGCTCCGACAGGTAGCGCCCGGCATGGCGCAAGGGCGCACCCGCTTCAACGGCTGCAGGCAGGATGAGCTCGGCATTGCCCAGGTCGAACAGCCCCTTCTTGCCATGACGCTTGAGAACATCCTTGGACAACGCCAGATGCCGTCCCCAGGTAGGGACTGCCGCCACAAGCTCGCCGCCCCGGCGCCAGCCCAGGTAGCGCACCGGAATCTGTGCAAGTTCAGCCAGTTGCTCGACCACCAGCGGATGGGTGGCGACACTGCCGCCGAACCGCTGCCAGGCGTCGGCGTACTCGTTCGCATCGATAACGGCCCAGCCGCGTTCGCGCCAGGCTTGCAGATGATTGAGCATCAGGCCCGAGCCTCCAGTGCGCGCACCTGCGGCAACTGCCAGAACGCCTGGCGCACGGCTGCGTCGGAAAACCGCTCGCGCAGGCGCTGCAGCATCAGTTGCGCGCATTCGCGACGCTGATCGTCGCTCAGCCCGGCCATGTGCTTCAGCCCCTGCGCCAGTTGCCCGGCATCGCCCAGCGGGAACAGCACGCCTACGCCTTCAACCACTTCGCGCGCACCACCACAGGCCGTGGCCAGCAACGGCACACCGGCGACCATCGCTTCCAGCAGGACCATGCCGAAAGGCTCGTGGTCAGAGCTCAGGGCGAATACATCGAACGCCTGGAAATAGCGGCGGGCATCCGGCACCTGGCCAAGGAAGTCGACACGGTCGGCAATCCCCAACTCGCTCGCCTGGGCCTTGAGCGTGTCTTCCAGCCGCCCCTTGCCCAGCACCACCAACCGCGCATTGGCCGGCAGGCCCGGCAACGCCTCGGCGAAACCGCGCAGCAGGGTCGCCTGGTCCTTGTCCGGGTGCAGGCGGCCGACGTTGCTGACGATCCACGCCTGGGCATCGAGCCCCAGGGCACGCCGCGCCTCGTCGCGCGGCACGAGACTGGCCTGCAGCGCCTCGACGTCGATACGGTTGTACAGCGTTTGGATGCGTTCGTGCGGCCACTGCGCCAGACAGCGGCGCATGTCGTCACGCACGGCGTCGGACACACCCAGCAGACTCAAGCGCTTGCGAAACAGGTTGGCGAACAGGCGTCGCCCCTTGCGCTGGTAATCGCCGAAGGCATGATGCACGCCGATCACCGGCAAGCCGGTGCCCAGCAGCGCGACATAGATCGGCTTGAAGCGGTGGGCGATGCAGAAGCTGAAACGACGCTCGGCCGCAATCTTGCGCAGCGCACGGATCGCGCCCAGCTTCAGGCCGCGCACGGCCTTGGAGCTGAACTCGAGAAACAGCACTTCGTCTGAGGCACAGCCAGCGGCCACCTGCGGGTCGGCCTTCCCGGTCAGGAAGACTGTGGTGACCTTGTAGCCACGCCCCTCGAACAGGCTGGCGTACTGACGGGCGCAGTCGAGGAACGGCCCGTCGTAGCCATGGCAGAATTGCAGGACGCGCAGGTCAGAGCGGCTGGTCATACGGGGCCGCGCCGTCCTTGACCACCAGGATGTCTTCCATGATCAGGTATTGCAGGTCCGAACCGTAGAACATGTTCAGCGCGTCGGTAGGCGAGCAGATCATCGGTTCGCCACGGCGGTTGAGCGACGTGTTCAGCGACACGCCGTTGCCGGTCAGCTCCTCGAGCGCCTTCATCATGTCGTAGTAGCGCGGGTTGTACTCGCGCTTGAGCACCTGGGCACGCGAGGTGCCGTCCTCGTGCACCACTTCCGGCACGCGGGTTTTCCACTCCTCGGCCACTTCGAAGGTGAAGGTCATGAACGGAGCAGGATGGTCGATCTTGATCATCTGCGGCGCAACGGTGTCGAGCATCGACGGGCAGAATGGTCTCCAGCGCTCGCGGAATTTGATCTGCTCGTTGATACGGTCGGCGACGTTCGGCACGCTCGGGCAACCGATGATCGAACGACCACCCAATGCGCGCGGGCCGAACTCCATGCGCCCCTGGAACCAGGCCACCGGATTGCCGTCGACCATGATCTTGGCGATGCGCTGCGGCATGTCGCTGAGCTTGCGCCATTTCGGTGCATTCGGATGGCGGGCACAGGCGGCGATCACGTCCTCGTTGGAGAACGCAGGGCCGAGGTAGACGTGCTCCATCTTCTCGACCGGCACACCACGGGCGTGGGACACGTAGGCCGCTGCGCCGACCGCAGTACCCGCGTCGCCGGAGGCCGGCTGGACGAACAGTTCCTTGAGGTCAGGGCGGGCGATGATCTTCTGGTTCAGCTTGACGTTCAGCGCACAGCCACCAGCGAAGGCCAGCTTGCCGGTCTCTTTGAGGATGTCGCCCAGGTAATGATCGATCATCTGCAAGGCGAGCTTCTCGAACAGCGCCTGCATGCTGGCCGCGTAATGGATGTACGGCTCGTCGGCGATATCGCCTTCGCGCTTGGGGCCCAGCCATTCGATCAGCTTGGGTGAGAAGTAGAAGCCCTTGCCCTTCTCTTTATAGCGACGCAGGCCGATGACGTTGGCGTACTCGGTGTTGATCACCAGTTCGCCGTTCTCGAAGCTGGCCAGGCGGGAGAAATCGTACTTGCTGGCGTCGCCATACGGGGCCATGCCCATGACCTTGAATTCGCCATCGAGCATCTCGAAGCCCAGGAACTCGGTGATCGCGCCATACAGGCCGCCCAGCGAATCCGGGTCGAAGAACTCCTTGATCTTGTGGATCTTGCCGTTTTCGCCGTAGCCGAAGAAGGTGGTGGCGTACTCGCCCTTGCCGTCGATGCCCAGGATCGCGGTCTTTTCCTTGAAGCCCGAGCAGTGGTAGGCGCTGGAGGCGTGGGCCAGGTGGTGCTCGACCGGCTCGATCTTGACCTTTTTCGGGTCGAAGCCCAGTTGCTCCAGGCACCAGACGATCTTCTTGCGGTAGCGCTTGTAGCGACGGTTACCCATCAGGATCGCGTCGAGGGCGCGATCCGGGGCGTACCAGTAGCGCTTGGCGTAGTGCCAGCGGGCCTTGCCGAACAGGCTGATGGGGGCGAACGGAATGGCCACCACATCGACGTCGGACGGCTTGATACCGGCCTGCTCCAGGCAGAACTTCGCCGATTCGTAGGGCATGCGGTTCTTCGCATGCTTGTCACGCACGAAGCGCTCTTCTTCTGCGGCGGCAACCAGCTTGCCGTCGATGTACAAGGCCGCGGAAGGGTCATGGCTAAGGGCGCCGGACAGGCCAAGAATCGTCAATGCCAAGGGACTAGCCTCTTCATTCGGTAGAGATGCGCCAGCGGCCTCGTGGGCGGCTGGCGGCTAAAGGGCGGGATTATAACGCAAAGATCAGGGGCACACCGCCCCTTGTCGGCGCGGGGCTATTCGGCGATCAGCCAGTCCATGCGGAAGCTGCCCGAAGTCTGAGCCAGCTCCCTGGCCAGCCAGGGCAGCAACTCCTTGAGCTCATCCTCCAGCCCCCATGGCGGGTTGGCGATGGCGAGGCCCGAGCCGTTCAGCCCCTGCGGGCTGTCCTGGTGATGCACATAGAGTTCGACGCGCAGTAGCTTGGGCGCGCCCGTGCTGGTCAGGTCCTGATAGAAGCGGGTCAGCGAACGCTGGTCCTTGATCGGGTACCAGATGGCCGCGACGGTCTGGCGCATGCGGCCGATCGCCTCCTTCATCGCCACGGTACAGCGCTTGAGTTCGTCGGCCTGCTCGAAGGGCGGGTCGATCAGCATGATCGCGCGCTTTTCCTGCACCGGCAGCAGGGCCCGCGGCACATGCCAGCCCTCGCCCAGGTGCACGGTGACCCGCGGATCCTTCTTCATGTTTTCCTTGAGCAAGGGCCCGTCTTCAGGGTGCTTCTCGTTGAGCAGTGCGCGATCCTGCTGGCGCATCAGGCGCCGTGCCAACTCCGGCGAGCCGGGGTAGTAGCGCAACTCGCCATCCGCGTTCAGGCGCTTGATGATGCGCAGGTAGTCGGCGGTCGCAGCCGGCAGGTCTTCGCGATTCCACAGGCGGGCAACACCTTCGAGATACTCACCGGTACGCGTCGCCTGGTCGCCTTGCAGGTCGTACAGACCCAGGCCGGCGTGGGTGTCGATATAGGCGAACGGCTGTTCCTTGCGCGACATCAGGGCGATGAGGCGGGTCAGCACGATGTGCTTGAGGACGTCGGCATGATTGCCGGCGTGGAAGGCGTGACGATAGTTCATGGCAACTCCTGCGGGGGCGGCAAGTTTACCTTGCCTTGCGGGCGGAGTCAGGCCTGGCCGTCGATCGGCACAAAGGCCATTCGCAAGCAGGCCCGCCTCCACAGGAGCGGGCCCGCCCGCGAAGCAGCCGTCGCCGAATCAGCAGGTGTTACTTGTCTGCGTGATATGCAGCATCAGCCGTTTCAAACCGCGAAACCATGCTGCCGCTCGGACGCCCCAGCTTGCTCACCACGATGATGGCGATGATGGCGAACAGGAAGCCCGGGATGATTTCGTACAGGCCAAGCCCGACGTAGTTCTTCCACAGGATCACGGTCAGCGCACCCACCACGATCCCCGCCAGGGCACCGTTGCGGGTCATGCCCTTCCACAATACCGACAGCAGCACCACCGGCCCGAACGCAGCACCGAAGCCCGCCCAGGCATAAGCCACGAGGCCCAGCACACGGTTGTCAGGGTTCGCCGCCAGGGCGATGGCGATCAATGCCACGGCCAGCACCATCAGGCGACCGACCCAGACCAGTTCGGTCTGCGAAGCACCCTTGCGCAGGAAAGCCTTGTAGAAGTCCTCGGTCAGCGCACTCGAGCACACCAGCAACTGGCAGCTCAGGGTGCTCATGACTGCCGCCAGGATGGCCGACAGCAGCACACCGGCAACCCACGGGTTGAACAGGATCTTCGCCAGCTCGATGAACACACGCTCGTGGTTCTCGGTGACCGGGCCAGCCAGATCAGGGTTGGCCGAGAAATACGCAATCCCGAAGAAGCCCACGGCGCAAGTGCCGGCCAGGCACAGAATCATCCAGGTCATGGAGATACGACGGGCATTGGCGATCGACTTCACCGAGTCGGCGGCCATGAAGCGCGCCAGGATGTGCGGCTGGCCGAAGTAGCCCAGGCCCCAGCCCATCAGCGAGATGATGCCGATGAAGGTGGCGCCGCGGAACATGTCGAAGTTCGCCGGGTTCTGCGCCTCGATCGCCAACATCGTGGTGTCGAAGCCGCCAGTGGAGATCAGCACGATGATCGGCGTGAGGATCAGCGCGAAGATCATCAGCGAGGCCTGCACGGTGTCGGTCCAGCTTACCGCCAGGAAACCACCGATGAAGGTGTAGGCGATGGTCGCCGCAGCACCGGCCCACAGGGCTGTCTCGTAGGACATGCCAAAGGTGCTTTCGAACAGGCGCGCACCCGCCACGATGCCCGAGGCGCAATAGATGGTGAAGAACACCAGGATGACGATGGCCGAGATCACCCGCAGCAGGCCGCTGTGGTCTTCGAAACGGCTGGCGAAGTAGTCGGGCAGCGTCAGCGCATCGCCGTTGTGCTCGGTCTGCACCCGCAGACGGCCGGCGACGAACAGCCAGTTCAGGTAGGCACCGACAGTCAGGCCGATGGCGATCCAGGCCTCCGACAGGCCCGACATGTAGATGGCGCCCGGCAGGCCCATCAGCAGCCAGCCGCTCATGTCGGAAGCGCCAGCAGAAAGCGCGGTGACCACGCTGCCGAGGCTGCGACCGCCGAGGATGTAGTCGGAGAGATTCTTGGTGGAGCGATAGGCCGCGAAGCCGATCAGCACCATTACCGCGATGTAGACCACAAAGGTGATCGTGATTGGATTGCCCATGGTTGTGCCCTGGCGTTGTTGTTATCTCTTGCAGCCGACCTTCGTGAGACGGTTGCACCCAGGCGGCGAATCCTATGCAACAACATGAAGCGGGTGCAACCATTTTTCATTTGCAAGTTGCACCTGGAAATGTCTTTTCAGTTAAAACCCCTTTTTTGCTCCTTTTTGAAGCAAAAACGTCGCTTTTAATAAGCAAGGGCAGCAAAAACGACCCTTTCCGCTGTTTAGCGTTTTGCGCCAGACGAGTTGCACCTTTTTCATGAAAAATTCGGGTTGCACCCGGTTGCACCCGAGAGGTGCCTGGCGCTAATCTTGCCGCCAGCTTAGCCACGCCCGTGGCAATAACGAGGATAAGAAATGGCGACGACCACCCTTGGGGTCAAACTCGACGACCCGACCCGTGAGCGACTCAAAGCGGCTGCGCAGTCCATCGACCGCACCCCGCACTGGTTGATCAAGCAAGCGATCTTCAATTACCTGGAGAAGCTCGAGGGTGGTGCAACCCTGAACGAAATCAACGGCCACGCTGCGCAGTTCGGTGACGACGCTGGCGAACTCCCGGCCGACCACACCCACCAGTGCTTCCTCGAATTCGCCGAGAGCATTCTGCCCCAGTCCGTGCTGCGCGCAGCGATCACCGCAGCCTACCGTCGCCCCGAGCAGGAAATGGTGCCGATGCTGCTGGAGCAGGCCCGCCTGCCGGCCCCGCTGGCCGAAGCGACCAACAAGATGGCCGCAGGCCTTGCCGACAAGCTGCGCAACCAGAAGAGCGCCAGCGGCCGCGCCGGCATCGTCCAGGGCCTGCTGCAGGAGTTCTCGCTGTCGTCCCAGGAAGGCGTGGCGCTGATGTGCCTGGCCGAAGCCCTGCTGCGCATCCCCGACAAAGGTACGCGCGACGCCCTGATCCGCGACAAGATCAGCACGGGCAACTGGCAGCCACACCTGGGCAACAGCCCTTCGCTGTTCGTCAATGCCGCAACCTGGGGCCTGCTGCTGACCGGCAAGCTGGTCTCCACCCACAACGAATCCGGCCTGACCTCCTCGCTCACCCGCATCATCGGCAAGAGTGGCGAGCCGATGATCCGCAAGGGTGTCGACATGGCCATGCGCCTGATGGGCGAGCAGTTCGTCACCGGCGAGACCATCGCCGAAGCCCTGGCCAACGCCAGCCGCTTCGAATCCAAGGGCTTCCGCTACAGCTACGACATGCTCGGCGAAGCCGCGCTGACCGAGCACGACGCCCAGAAGTACCTGGCCTCCTACGAGCAGGCGATCCACTCGATCGGCAAGGCCTCGCACGGGCGCGGCATCTATGAAGGCCCGGGCATCTCGATCAAGCTCTCGGCGCTGCACCCGCGCTACAGCCGCGCGCAATACGAGCGTGTGATGGAAGAACTGTACCCGCGCCTGCTGTCGCTGACCCAACTGGCCAAGCAGTACGACATCGGCCTGAACATCGACGCCGAGGAAGCCGACCGCCTGGAGCTGTCACTGGACCTGCTCGAACGCCTGTGCTTCGAGCCATCGCTGACGGGCTGGAACGGTATCGGTTTCGTCATCCAGGCCTACCAGAAGCGCTGCCCGTACGTGATCGACTCGGTCATCGACCTGGCCAAGCGCAGCCGTCACCGCCTGATGATCCGCCTGGTCAAGGGCGCCTACTGGGACAGCGAGATCAAGCGCGCCCAGGTCGAAGGCCTGGAGGGCTACCCGGTCTACACCCGCAAGGTCTATACCGACGTGTCCTACATCGCCTGCGCCCGCAAGCTGTTGTCGGTGCCGGAAGCCATCTACCCGCAGTTCGCCACGCACAACGCCCACACCCTGTCGGCCATCTACCATATTGCCGGCCAGAACTATTACCCAGGCCAGTACGAGTTCCAGTGCCTGCACGGCATGGGCGAGCCCCTGTACGAGCAGGTCGTCGGCAAGATCGCCGATGGCAAGCTGAACCGTCCGTGCCGCGTCTATGCACCCGTCGGCACCCACGAAACCCTGCTGGCCTACCTGGTACGCCGCCTGCTGGAAAACGGCGCCAACACCTCGTTCGTCAACCGTATCGCCGACCACTCGATCTCCATCCAGGAACTGGTCGCCGACCCGGTCGCGAGCATCGAGCGCATGGCCACCCAGGAAGGCAGCATCGGGCTGCCGCATCCGCGCATTCCGCTGCCGCGCGACCTCTATGGCAGCGAACGGGCCAACTCGGCCGGCATCGACATGGCCAACGAACACCGCCTGGCGTCGCTGTCCTGCGCCATGCTGGCAACCGCCCACAACGACTGGAAGGCTGCCCCGCTGCTGGCCTGCGCCACCAGCCAGGAAGCCGCCGCACCGGTACTAAACCCAGCCGACCACCGCGACGTGGTGGGCCATGTGCAAGAGGCGAGCGTCACCGACGTCGACAACGCCATCCAGTGCGCCCTCAATGCCGCGCCGATCTGGCAAGCCACCCCACCAGCCGAGCGCGCCGCGATCCTGGAGCGCACCGCCGACCTGATGGAAGCCGAGATCCAGCCGCTGATGGGCCTGCTCATCCGCGAGGCCGGCAAGACCTTCGCCAACGCCATCGCCGAAGTGCGCGAAGCCGTCGACTTCCTGCGCTACTACGCCGTGCAGGCACGCAACGATTTCAGCAACGACGCCTGCCGCCCGCTCGGCCCGGTGGTGTGCATCAGCCCATGGAACTTCCCGCTGGCGATCTTCACCGGCCAGGTGGCCGCCGCACTGGCCGCCGGTAACCCGGTGCTGGCCAAGCCGGCCGAACAGACCCCGTTGGTCGCGGCCCAGGCCGTGCGTCTGCTGCTCGAAGCCGGCATCCCCGAAGGTGTGCTGCAACTGCTGCCGGGGCGCGGCGAAACCGTCGGTGCCGGCCTGGTCGGTGACGAACGGGTCAAGGGCGTGATGTTCACCGGCTCCACCGAAGTGGCGCGCCTGCTGCAACGCAACGTCGCCGGCCGCCTGGATGCCCAGGGTCGTCCGATCCCGCTGATCGCCGAAACCGGCGGGCAGAACGCGATGATCGTCGACTCCTCGGCGCTGACCGAGCAGGTGGTGATCGATGTGGTGTCGTCGGCCTTCGACAGCGCCGGTCAACGTTGCTCGGCGCTGCGCGTACTGTGCCTGCAAGAGGATTCCGCAGACCGCGTGATCGAGATGCTCAAGGGCGCCATGGCGCAGAACCGCATGGGCAACCCCGAGCGCCTGTCGGTGGACATCGGCCCGGTGATCGACGCCGAAGCCAAGGCCGGCATCGAGAAGCACATCCAGGCCATGCGCGAGAAAGGTCGCAGCGTCTACCAGGTGGCCATTGCCGAATCCGAGGAGTGCAAGCGCGGCACCTTCGTCATGCCGACCCTGATCGACCTGGAGAGCTTCGACGAGCTCAAGCGCGAGATATTCGGCCCGGTGCTGCACGTGGTGCGCTACAACCGCAAGCACCTCGACCAGCTGATCGCGCAGATCAACGCCTCCGGCTACGGCTTGACCCTGGGCGTGCACACCCGCATCGACGAAACCATCGCCAAGGTGGTGGACAACGTCAACGCCGGCAACATGTACGTCAACCGCAACATCGTCGGTGCCGTGGTCGGCGTGCAGCCATTCGGTGGTGAAGGGCTGTCGGGCACCGGCCCGAAAGCCGGTGGCCCGCTGTACCTGTACCGCCTGCTGTCGACCCGCCCGGCTGACGCCATCGCCCGCCACTTCCAGCGTGCCGACGGTGAGACCAAAGCCGACACCACCCTGCGCGACCAGCTGATCAAGCCGCTGCAGGTGCTCAAGGCCTGGGCTTCGAGCAACCAGCCCGAGCTGGTGGCACTGTGCGAGCAGTTCGCCGAACAGTCGCAAAGTGGCATCACCCGTGTACTGCCTGGCCCGACCGGCGAGCGCAACACCTACACCGTGCTGCCTCGCGAGCATGTGCTGTGCCTGGCTGACAACGAGGCCGACCTGCTCGCGCAGTTCGCCGCGGTGCTGGCGGTTGGCAGCTCGGCGGTGTGGGCCGACGGCGAGCCGGCCAAGGGCCTGCGCGGTCGCCTGCCGAAAGACCTGCAAGGCAAGATCAAGCTGGTGGCCGACTGGAGCAAAGATGACGTGGCGTTCGACGCGGTCATCCACCACGGCGACTCCGACCAGCTGCGCGCGGTGTGCCAGCAGGTCGCCAAACGCGCCGGTGCCATCGTTGGTGTGCATGGGCTGTCCAGCGGCGATCAGCAGATCGCGCTGGAGCGGTTGGTGATCGAGCGTGCGGTGAGCGTGAACACCGCGGCTGCAGGGGGTAACGCCAGCCTGATGACCATCGGCTGACCGTACTGACGCCATCGCGGGACAAGTCGCTCCGGCGAACCGCCGCCCCCACAGGTACTGCGCCAATCCTTCAGGCGGCGCAGTTACCTGCGGGGCGGCGGTTCGCGCTTGTGGCGGTGCCGACATCTGCACTTGAATCAAGGCCGATTCGAGCAGCACATGTAGCGATTCGAGCTCATGCATCGATGCCGTCATCAGGATCGAGCCATGCGACCTGGGCTGGAGACGAACGGCTTGCTGAGCGACGTTCAGCGCACAGAGGGCGTACTCCGTGGCCTGGATGAGGGTATCTTCGAGGGAGTGACGATTGCGGGGCGGGTCGGGAACGATCTTCAGCATTGGTTTTTCTCCTCAGAGGCAACCACCCACTGCTGTCAAACAAAAGGGTGACAGCTATGCATGGGTTGACAGACCGGTAGAAAAACCAAAACCCGGCGCACACGAAGTGCCCTATGCACAGCCGCCATAAGAAGCAAGCCATGTGATTTTTCTAGTCGGGCTGTCACAGCCGGTCGTTGATTCGCAATGACCGCCGAAGACTTGAAGCCAACCCAGACCACTGCAATGGCTCAAAAGGACGTGGAAGTATGCTTGGGAAATGAACTACAAGAAGTAAGGACATTCCTAAGAAACCTCTGATTTGAGCGCTCGCAGGCTGACAAATGCACGGTTCAGCTATAGAGTGGCAGACATCCTATCCGCCTAAACGACCCTTGGAGGTCGACATGACAGCCAAGGTCGCCAACAAGCCAAAAACTGATAACCCTCATCTTGAGGCCGCCCAGCGCATCAGCCAGCTGGCTCAAATACTGGCCAACAATCCCTCCGAAGCAAAGGCCTTCCGCGCTAAAACGGGAATGTTCACCGCCAAAGATGAGCTCAAGGCTATTTTTCGCTGAATGTATCAACAGCTCCCTTCGTTCGTTCTCGGGTTCCACGGTTGTGACCGTCAAGTCGGTGAGGCCATCCTGGCTGGCGATAAGGTATCGCCAAGCGTAAACGACTACGACTGGCTTGGCGCTGGTGCCTACTTTTGGGAAAACAGCCCGGAACGGGCACTCAGCTACGCCCAACGCATCAAGCAGCACAAGCGCGGCCAAGGCTCTATCAAAGACCCGTATGTTGTTGGAGCGGTGATCAATCTAGGCCTCTGTCTCAACCTGACAGAGCAAGGGGCGTTGCAAGAACTTGGAGCGGCTTACCAACTTCTAGCGTCAAGCAGCGATGCGCTACCTGAAAACAAACCAGGCTTCACCGGCGACACCGATAATCTCAAGCGTTTTCTAGACTGCCTTGTTTTCCAGTCTCTTCACTCCGCCCGCGAAGTCGTGGGCCTAGAGCCCTATCATTCGGTTCGCTCACCCTTCCTTGAAGGGACCTGCCTCTATCCGGGCACGAGCTTTCGGCAGGAAACTCACATTCAGCTTTGTGTGCGAGAAATTACCTGCATCAAAGGCTACTTCCGGCCGCTGAACCCTGACGGCACGCTATTCCAGCCCTGATCACCCCACGCTCAGGGTTGCCTCACATTGTGCCCTGTCATCAGCTGGATCAATCATGGTGGTAAGCACCGCGAGCCAATCCTAGACTCGCCCCACGCCTGCCTAGGACCGCCACCATGCCCGAGCACCTCCTCAACCCCCGCAATCTCGCCTTCGAACTCTACGAAGTCCTCGACGCCGAAGCCCTCACCCAGCGCCCGCGTTTCGCCGAGCACAACCGCGAGACCTTCGACGCCGCGCTCGGTACTGCTCGCGCGATTGCCGAGAAGTACTTCGCCCCGCACAACCGCAAGGGCGACGAGCACGAGCCGCGTTATGTCGACGGCCGCGCCGAGTTGATTCCCGAGGTCAAGCCTGCGGTAGAGGCCTTCCTCGAGGCGGGCTTCCTCAACGCCAACCGCGACTTCGACGTCGGCGGCATGCAGTTGCCGAGCCTGGTCTCGCAAGCGTGCTTCGCCCATTTCCAGGCCGCCAACGCTGGCACCACGGCCTATCCCTTCCTGACCATGGGCGCAGCCAACCTGATCGAGAGCTTTGGCAGCGAGGAGCAGAAGCGCCTGTTCCTGCAGCCGATGATCGAAGGCCGCTACTTCGGCACCATGGCCCTGACCGAGCCCCACGCCGGCTCGTCGCTGGCCGATATCCGCACCCGTGCAGAGCCCGCTGGCGATGGCAGCTATCGGCTCAAGGGCAACAAGATATTCATCTCCGGCGGCGACCACGCGTTGTCGGAAAACATCGTGCACATGGTCCTGGCCAAGCTGCCGGATGCACCGCCTGGGGTGAAGGGCATTTCGCTGTTCATCGTGCCCAAGTACCGGGTCAACGACGACGGCAGCCTCGGCGCCCGCAACGACGTGCTGCTGGCCGGTCTGTTCCACAAGATGGGCTGGCGTGGCACCACCTCCACGGCGTTGAACTTCGGCGACAACGGCCACTGCGTCGGCTACCTGGTGGGCCAGGCGCACCAGGGCCTGGCGTGCATGTTCCAGATGATGAACGAAGCGCGCATCGGCGTCGGCATGGGTGCGGTGATGCTCGGCTACGCCGGCTACCTGTACTCGCTGGACTATGCACGCCAGCGCCCGCAAGGCCGCCAGGTGGACAACAAGGACCCCAACAGCCCAGCAGTGCCGATCATCGAGCACGCCGATGTAAAACGCATGCTGCTGGCGCAGAAAGCCTACGTGGAAGGCGCCTTCGACCTGGGTCTGTACGCCGCACGGCTGTTCGACGACACCCACAGCGCACCCGACGAGGCGGCACGCGCCCAGGCCCAGGAACTGCTCGACCTGCTCACCCCGATCGTCAAGTCCTGGCCTTCGACGTTCTGCCTCAAGGCCAACGAACTGGCGATCCAGATCCTCGGTGGCCACGGCTACACCCGCGAATACCCGGTAGAGCAGTACTACCGCGACAACCGCCTGAACCCGATCCACGAAGGCACCGAAGGCATCCAGTCGCTCGACCTGCTCGGGCGCAAACTGGCGCAGAACGGCGGCGCGGGGCTCAAACAACTGATTCGCCTGATCGCCACCACTGCCGAGCGCGCCAGCCATCACCCCAACCTGGACGCACTGCGCCAGCCGCTGGAGCAACTGGTCAACCGCCTGCAAGCCGTGACCCTGGCACTGCTCGGCGACCTGGCCCAGGGCAAGGTTGCCGGAGCCCTGGCCAACTCGGCCCTGTACCTCAAGGTGTTCGGCCATTGCGTGATCGGCTGGCGCTGGCTGGAGCAGGCCATCCATGCTGAGCTCGGGCTGATGAAAGGCGTCGAGGTCGACCGCGATTTTTACTACGGCAAGTTGCAGGCCGCACGTTATTTCCTGACTTGGGAAGTGCCAGGCTGCCATACTGAGCTCGCACTGCTCGAGGCACGCGACGACACCTGCCTGGGCATGCAAGAGGGGTGGTTCTAGGGGGAGCCACCGCGAACAGGAGGTTCCCGCATGTTCGATTCCAGCGCCCTGCTGCGCCAGCGCTTCGCAGCGCTGCGCAGCAAGGCCGAACTGTTCTCGCTTCGCCACGTGAAGCAATCACATCAATCGCTGTCGGTGCGGCGCAACGTCGCCGAACCGCCATTCTTCAGCCAGGACGAAGGTGCCATGCTCACCGTGCGCCTGAACGGCGTCGAGGCCTACGCCGCCACCGCCGACCTGTCGCAGAGCGGCCTGCAACGCGCCCTGGAACACGCCGAGGCCCTGGCCCGGCAGATCACCGGCCACCACCTGCTCGACCTGCGCGACCAACCGGTGCCGAGCACGCGCCACGACCATATCTCGCCCAACTTCGACCAATCGCTGCCAAACCTTGCGGATTGCCTCGAGCTGCTCGCCACCGAATCGGCCAGCGTGCCCAAGGACGAACGTCTGGTGGACTGGCAGGCGAGCCTGGGCATGACCCTGGTCGAGCAGACTTACCTGAACTCGGCCGGCGCCGAGCTGCGCAACGCGCAGCGCTTCATCTTTCCGGGCCTTGGCGTCACCGCCAGCGATGGCCGCGACAGCCAGAGCCGCAGCCTGGGCCGGGAGAACTTTGGCCAGCAGGGTGGCTTCGAAGTCGTCCAGCGCTGCGGCCTGGTCGGCGCCGCCCGGCGTATCGCCGACGAAGCCCTGCAACTGCTGCTGGCGCCCAACACCCCGAGCGGTGCGCGCGATCTGCTGCTGATGCCCGACCAGATGATGCTGCAGATCCATGAGTCCATCGGACATCCGCTGGAGATGGACCGTATTCTCGGCGACGAGCGCAATTACGCGGGCACCAGCTTCGTCAAGCCCAGCGATTTCGGGCAGTTGCAATACGGCTCGCCCCTGCTGAACGTGACCTTCGATCCTACCATCGACGAGGAGCTGGCCAGCTACAGCTTCGACGACGACGGCACCGCGGCCAGCAAGCAGTTCCTGATCCGCGAGGGCAAGCTGCTGCGCCCGCTGGGCGGCGCCCTGTCGCAGTTCCGCTCGGGGCTCGACGGCGTGGCCAACAGCCGCGCCTGCGGCTGGAACCGCGCTCCGATCGACCGCATGGCCAACCTCAACATCGAGCCGGGCGACCAGTCGCTCGAACAACTCATCAAGGGGATCGAGCACGGCATCCTGATGCGCACCAACCGCTCCTGGTCCATCGACGATGCGCGCAACAAGTTCCAGTTCGGCTGCGAATGGGGCCAACTGATCGAACACGGCGAGCTCAAGGGCGTGGTCAAGAACCCCAACTATCGCGGCATCTCCGCGCAGTTCTGGCGCAACCTGTCGGCCGTGGGCGATAGCAGCACCTTCCAGGTGCTTGGCACCCCCAACTGCGGCAAGGGCGAACCCAACCAGGTCATCCGGGTCGGCCATGCCTCGCCGGCCTGCGTGTTCCGCCAGATCGACGTATTCGGAGGAGACGCCTGATGAGTACTCCCTATCAAGAACGCTTCGAGGCATTGGTCAGTGCCCTGCGCGAGGCGCTGCACCCCGGCGAGCAATTCACCCTCGGCTACAACGCCGAACAGTCGCGCTTCGTGCGTTTCAACCATGCCAAGGTGCGCCAGGCGGGCGAGGTGGCCCAAGCTAGCGCGCAGTTGCGCCTGATACGTGAAGGACGCCAGGCCGAACAGCAGTTCACCCTCGGTGACGATGCGCAACTGGATCGCCAGCGCCTGCAGGATGCCCTGAAGCAATTGCGCCAGACCTTGCCGCTGCTGCCGCTCGACCCCTACCTGAAACTCGACGAAAGCGCCTGGCACAGCCACAGCGTGCAAGATCCAACACTGCCCGACTTCAGCGAAGTACTGACGCTGGTCGAGCAGCAGGCAGGCGACCTCGACCTGGTCGGCATCTACGCCGCCGGCCCGATCTGCCGGGGCTTTGCCAGCTCGTTCGGCGCCTTCGGCTGGCACCAGGCCAACAGCTTCAATTTCGACTGGAGCCTGTTCCACACCAATGGCCAGGCCGTGAAGGCCAACTATGCAGGCCAGGTCTGGAGCGGCGAGGCCTTCAGTGCACGCCTGCAACTGGCCCGCGAACAGCTTGAGTACCTGGGGCGCCCGACGATCACCCTAAAGCCTGGCAGCTACCGCGCCTACCTGGCACCCGCGGCCATGGACGAGATCGCCGGCATGCTGGCCTGGGGCGGTTTCTCGGCCCAGGCCCTGGCCACCGGCAACAGCCCACTGCAGCGTCTGTACACCGGTGATGACAAGCTCGATCCGCGGGTCAGCTTCTCGGAGCAGGTCAGCGGTTCGCTGAGCCCGGCGTTCTCCAGCGAGGGCTCGCCCCGCAAGGACGTAGCGCTGATCGTCGAAGGCCGGGGCCACGCACGCCTGGTCAGCCCCCGCAGCGCAGTAGAGTTCGACCTGCCGGGCAACGGCGCCGACAGCTACGAGACACCGTGCGCCCTGAGCCTGGCACCGGGCGAGCTGGCGTCGGCGGATATCCTGGCGCGCCTGGATACCGGGCTGTACATCAGCAACCTCTGGTACCTGAACTATTCAGACCTGCCGGCAGCGCGGATGACCGGCCTGACGCGCTTCGCCACCTTCTGGGTGGAAAACGGCCAGATCCAGGGCCCGGTCAGCACCATGCGCTTCGACGACAGCCTCTATAACCTGCTGGGTAAGCAGTTGGAAGAGCTGACCCGTGACCGCGAGCTGATCCTGTCGACCAGTACCTATGGGCAGCGGCAAACCGGATCGAGTCATCTGCCCGGGGCGTTGGTCAGAGGATTGACGCTGACACTGTAACGTCACGCCCCTGTGGGAGCGGCGGTTCGCCGCGCCCGCAGGGAACTGCGCACTTTTCAGGATTGAGGCCATGCCCGAACGCGCCCCGCTCGACCCCACCACCGCCCGCTGGATCCCCTGGGTGGTGGCCATCGCCTTCTTCATGCAGTCGCTCGACGGCACCATCCTCAACACCGCACTGCCAGCCATGGCCCGCTCGCTGGCAGAAGACCCGCTGCGCATGCAGGGTGTGATCATCGCCTACATGCTCACCGTGGCGCTGCTGATCCCGGCCTCGGGCTGGATCGCCGACCGCTTCGGCACCAAGCACATTTTCTTCGGCGCCATCCTGTTGTTCAGCCTGGGTTCGCTGCTGTGCGCGGCGGCCAACAGCCTGGGCTTCCTGATCATCGCCCGCGTCATCCAGGGCCTGGGCGGTGCCCTGATGCTGCCGGTCGGGCGATTGGTGGTGCTACGCGCCTATCCGCGCTCGGAGCTGGTGCGGATCATGAGCTTCATCACCATCCCCGGCCTGCTCGGTCCGCTGCTGGGTCCGACCGTCGGCGGCTGGCTGGTGGAAATCCTCAGTTGGCACTGGATCTTCCTGCTCAACCTGCCGGTCGGCGCGCTGGGCTGCTACGCAGTATGGAAGTTCATCCCCGACCTGCGCGGCAGCGAACGCACCACCTTCGACGGGCCCGGGTTCATCCTGTTCGGTGCCGCGATGGTGCTGATCACCATCGCCATGGAGGGCCTGGGCGAGTTGCACCTGCCGCACCTGCGGGTGATGTTGCTGCTGTTTGCTGGCATGGCCTGCCTTGCCGCCTACTGGCTGCGCGCCGGGCGTGACCCGGAGCCGCTGTTCTCGCCCAGCCTGTTCCGCGTGCGCACCTTTGCCATCGGCATCCTCGGCAACCTGTTCGCCCGCCTGGGCAGCGGCGCCCTGCCCTTCCTGGTGCCGCTGCTGCTGCAGGTGGCGCTAGGCTACTCGCCGGCCCAGGCCGGCATGAGCATGATCCCGCTGGCCGCCGCGGCGATGATCGCCAAGTCGGTGGCACGGCCGCTGATCGAGCGCCTCGGCTACCGCATCATCCTCACCGGCAACACGCTGTTGCTGGGTGTACTGCTGGCCAGCCTGGGGCTGGTCGACGAACAGACACCCTATTGGCTGCTGCTGGTGCAACTGGGCTTGCTGGGGGCAGTGAACTCGCTGCAGTTCACTGCAATGAACACAGTGACGCTGATCGACCTCGACGACGCCAGCGCCAGCAGCGGCAACAGCCTGCTGTCGGTGGTCGCGCAACTGTCGCTGAGCCTGGGCGTAGCCTGCGCCGGTGCGCTGCTCGGCGGCTTTACCGCCTCCGGCAGCGCCGAGGGTGTGGAAACCACGCTGGGCGCGTTCCAGTTGACCTTCCTGACCATCGGCCTGATGGCGATGCTGGCCGCGGCGATCTTCCTGCAACTGTCGCCGACGGACGGAAGGCGTGCCCGTCGTCCGGAAGAGCACGTGGAAACGTAGGGCGAATGGCCATGAGGCTGGTAGACTGTGCGGCATTTTTCGCTTCGCACCGCAGGCCCGCCTCGTGACCACCGAATCCACCGCTTTCGCCTCCCTGCCGCTGTCCGCCGCCATGCTGGCCAACCTGGACGCCCTGGGCTATGCCTCGATGACCCCGATCCAGGCCCAGAGCCTGCCGGTCATCCTCAAGGGCCAGGACTTGATCGCCCAGGCCAAGACCGGCAGCGGCAAGACCGCCGCCTTCGGCATCGGCCTGCTCAATCCGATCAACCCGCGCTTCTTCGGCTGCCAGGCGCTGGTGCTGTGCCCGACGCGCGAACTGGCCGACCAGGTCGCCAAGGAGCTGCGCCGCCTGGCCCGCGCCGAAGACAACATCAAGATCCTCACCCTCTGCGGTGGCGTCTCGCTGGGCCCGCAGATCGCCTCGCTGGAGCACGGTGCGCATATCATCGTCGGCACCCCGGGCCGTATCCAGCAGCACCTGGACAAGGGCACCCTGGACCTGAAAGGGCTCAACACCCTGGTACTCGACGAAGCCGACCGCATGCTCGACATGGGCTTCTTCGACGCCATCGCCGCCATCATCGGCAAGACCCCGTCGCGCCGCCAGACCCTGCTGTTCTCGGCCACCTACCCGGCCGGCATCGAGCAACTGGCCGCCGACTTCATGCGCAAGCCGCAGCAGGTCACGGTCGAGAGCCAGCACAGCGACAGCCAGATCGAGCAGCGTTTCATCGAGATCGATCCACAGCAGCGTCTGGAGGCGGTTACCCGCGTACTGGGCCACTACCGCCCGCAGTCTTGCGTGGCGTTCTGCTTCACCAAGCAGCAGTGCGAGGACCTGGTCGCCCACCTGACCGCCAAGGGCATCGTCGCCCAGGCCCTGCACGGTGATCTGGAACAGCGTGACCGCGACCAGGTGCTGACGATGTTCGCCAACCGCAGCAGCTCGGTACTGGTGGCCACCGATGTCGCCGCCCGAGGCCTGGACATCGACGGCCTGGACCTGGTGATCAACGTGGAACTGGCGCGTGATGCCGAGATCCATGTGCACCGCGTCGGGCGTACCGGCCGTGCCGGCGAGAAAGGCGTGGCGATCAGCCTGGTGGCCCCGGCCGAAGGCCACCGCGCGCAAGCCATCGAAGACCTGCAGAAGCGCCCGCTGCGCTGGGAGCAGTTGGACAGCCTGAAGAACAAGGGCGGTGAGCCACTGCTGCCGACCATGACCACCCTGTGCATCGCCGCCGGGCGCAAGGACAAGCTGCGTCCGGGCGATATCCTTGGCGCCCTGACCGGCGATGCCGGGCTGCCGGGCAAGCAGGTGGGCAAGATCGCCATCTTCGATTTCGTCGCTTTCGTGGCGGTGGAGCGGGCTGTGGCCAAGCACGCGATGCAGCGCTTGAACAGCGGCAAGATCAAGGGCCGGGCCCTGAAAGTCCGTATCGTCTGACCTATTCTGGGGCTGCTTTTGCAGCCCATCGCAGGCAAGCCAGCTCCCACAGGATCTCCACAGGCCTCAGGCCGAGTGCATTCTCTGTGAGCGCTGAGGTGCTGCGAAGCGGCCCCGGAAATCCATGAGGTAACACCGTGCACTCCACCGACGTGATCATCCTCGGCGCCGGCGCCGCCGGCCTGATGTGTGCTCAACTCAGCGCGCGCCGTGGCCGCCGTGTGCTGCTGCTCGACCATGCCAACAAACCGGGCAAGAAAATCCTCATGTCCGGCGGCGGGCGCTGCAACTTCACCAACATGTACACCGAGCCCGCCAATTTCCTCTCGCAGAATCCGCACTTCTGCAAGTCGGCGCTGGCCCGCTACACCCAGTGGGACTTCATCGAGCTGGTGGCCAAACACGGCGTGCCGTACCACGAGAAGAAGCTCGGCCAGCTGTTCTGCGACAACAAGTCCAGCGACATCCTCGACATGCTCCTGGCCGAATGCGACGACGCCGGTGCCGAGCTGCGGATGAACACCAGCATCGAGCAGATCGAGAAGACCGACAGCGGTTATCGCCTGCAGACCAGTGCCGGTGTATTTGCCTGCCAGTCGCTGGTGATCGCCACCGGCGGTCTGTCGATCCCAACCCTGGGCGCAACCGGCTTCGGCTACCAGGTCGCCCGCCAGTTCGGCCACGCCCTGCTGCCGACCCGCGCTGCGCTGGTGCCGTTCACCATCACCGAGCCCCAGCTCAAGGCATTGTGCACCGAGCTCTCCGGCACCTCGCTGGACTGCATCGCCAGCTGCAACGGCACAAGCTTCCGCGAAAACCTGCTGTTCACCCATCGCGGCCTGAGCGGCCCGGCGATCCTGCAGATTTCCTCGTACTGGGAAGCGGGCGACACCCTGGAGATCAATCTGTTGCCCGACCGCGACGCGCTGCAGTGGCTGCAAGGCGTGCAGGCCGAACGCCCCAACAGCGAGCTGAAGACCGTGCTGGGCGAGGTGTTCACCCGCAAGCTGGCGACCCTGCTGGCCGAGCAGTGGTTCGTTTCGAAACCCTTGAAGCAGTACACCCCGGCAGAATTGACCCAGATCGCCGGGCAGCTCGCGGCCTGGCAACTGGTACCGGCAGGCACCGAGGGCTACCGCACCGCGGAAGTGACCCTGGGCGGCGTCGACACCCGCGAGGTGTCGTCCAAGACCATGGAGTCGCTCAAGAGCCCGGGATTGTTCTTCATCGGCGAGGTGCTGGACGTCAGCGGGCACCTGGGCGGGTTCAATTTCCAGTGGGCGTGGGCTTCTGCCAACGCAGCGGCGCAGTTCGTTTAGAGTAGAATCCTTTCAGCACGGAACGCTTCTTGCTGGTCTGTGCCGGGAAGGTTTGACCGAGTGCGCTGCCCTTCGCGGGCAAGCCCGCTCCCACAGGATTGCGCTGGCCCTGTAGGAGCGGGCTTGCCCGCGAAAGGCAGCGCAGCCGCGTCGGTCCCAAGGTCCTCATTCGAACTCTGTCCAGCAGGCCACTATGTCATCGAGCTCGTTCCGCCATTCATTGCGTCGCTTGTGGGGCCAAGACAAGTTCAGCTACGCCATCCGGGTGACCATCGCCCTGACCGGCACCATGGCCTGGTGCTGGTACCAGAACGAGATGAGCCTGCTCATCCCGTTGTTCCTCGGCATCATCGCCAGCGCCCTGGCCGAGACCGACGACGGCTGGCAGGGCCGTCTCAGTGCGCTGGCCGTCACCCTCGTATGTTTCGCCATCGCCGCGCTGTCGGTCGAGCTACTGTTCCCCTACCCTTGGATCTTCGCCGGCTCCCTGGCCCTGGCAGCCTTCGGCCTGACCATGCTCGGAGCACTGGGCGAACGCTATGGCGCCATCGCCTCGGCGACGCTGATCCTGTCGGTGTACACCATGATCGGCGTTGACCAGCGCGGCGGCGTGGTCACTGATTTCTGGCACGAGCCGCTGCTGCTGGTGGCTGGAGCCGCGTGGTACGGGGCGCTCTCGGTGCTCTGGCAGGCGCTGTTCTCCAACCAGCCGGTGCAGCAGAGCCTGGCCAAGCTGTTCTACGAGCTGGGCAGCTACCTCAAGCTCAAGGCCAGCCTGTTCGAGCCGGTGCGCACCCTCGATGTCGAGGCCACGCGCCTGGAGCTGGCCAAGCAGAACGGCAAGGTGGTGGCCGCGCTCAATGCCGCCAAGGAAATCATCCTGCACCGGGTCGGCAACAGCCAGCCCAACTCCAAGGTCAGTCGTTACCTGAAGCTGTACTTCCTGGCCCAGGACATCCACGAGCGCGTCAGCGCCTCGCACTACCCCTACAACGCCCTGAGCGAGGCGTTCTTCCACAGCGATGTGATGTTCCGCTGCCAGCGCCTGCTGCGCAAACAGGGCTCGTCCTGCCAGGAGCTGGCCCGTTCGATCCGCCTGCGCCAGCCATTCGTGCTCGCCAGCGGCTACCCCGAGGCGCTGGAAGACCTGAACGCCTCGCTGGAGCATCTACGCACTCAGAACAACCCGGCCTGGCGCAGCCTGCTGCGCTCGCTGCGGGCGCTGGCAGTCAACCTGGCCACGCTGGACCGCTTGCTTGGCGCGGCCAGCAACCCCGACAGCCTTGCCGACGCCAGCGACAGCAGCCTGCTCGACCGCTCGCCGCGCACCTTCAAGGAGGTGTGGAAACGCCTGCGCACCCAGCTCACGCCCACCTCGCTGCTGTTCCGCCACGCCCTGCGCCTACCGCTGGCGCTGTCGATCGGCTATGGCATGGTGCACCTGATCCACCCCACGCAAGGCTACTGGATCATCCTCACCACCCTGTTCGTCTGCCAGCCCAACTATGGCGCGACGCGACGCAAGCTGGTGCAGCGGATCTTCGGCACCGCCATCGGCCTGACGGTTGGCTGGGCGCTGTTCGACCTGTTCCCAAACCCGATCGTCCAGTCGCTGTTCGCGGTGGTCGCTGGCGTGGTGTTCTTCGTCAACCGCACCACCCGCTACACCCTGGCCACGGCGGCGATCACGCTGATGGTGCTGTTCTGCTTCAACCAGATCGGCGATGGCTACGGGCTGTTCCTGCCGCGCCTGTTCGACACCCTGGTGGGCGCCCTGATCGCGATCCTCGCGGTGTTCCTGTTCCTGCCCGACTGGCAGGGGCGGCGCCTGAACAAGGTGCTGGCCAACACCCTGAGCTGCGCCAGCCTGTACCTGCGCCAGATCATGCAGCAGTACGCCAACGGCAAGCGCGACGACCTCGCCTACCGCCTGGCCCGGCGCAACGCCCACAATGCCGACGCGGCGTTATCGACCACGCTGTCGAACATGCTCATGGAGCCGGGGCACTTCCGCAAGGAGGCCGATGTGGGCTTCCGCTTCCTGGTGTTGTCGCACACCCTGCTCAGCTATCTGTCAGGGCTCGGCGCACACCGGGATACGGCACTGCCTGCCGAGGTGCACGAACAGTTGATCGATGGGGTCGGCAGCAGCCTGGCACGCAGTCTCGACGAGATCGCCAATGGCCTGGCGGCGCGGCTGCCGGTGGCCATTCACAGCGATGAAGAAGAAGCGCTGGCCAACCAGCTGGAGCAGATGCCCGAGGAGCTGGATGAGCATCAGCGACTGGTACAGACCCAGTTGGCGTTGATCTGCCGGCAACTGGGGCCGTTGCGTACATTGGCAGCGCATCTGATCAAGGAAGGGGAGCCGGCTTGAGGCCGGCGCCGACACCCCAGGTCACAAGCCATACTGCTTCAACAACCGCGCATAGCTGCCATCGGCCTTCATCGCTGCAATCGCTCGCTCGAAACGCTCGACGATCTGCCGATGCTCAGGGTGCTGAAGGCTGACGAGGATATGCAGGCTGTTCTCCCCCAGCGGCCGCTCGACAAAATCCACTGCCTCGCGCACCTCTTGCGGCTCACGCTGCAGGTTGTAGCGCGCCACGTACTCGTCCTCCACCGCCAGGTCCACGCGCCCTGCCGCCAGCATGCGGATCGCCGACGGGAAGCTGCGCACCGCCACCTTGTTCAGCCGGCTGTCGCCATCGAACGCCGGTGAGTAGGCGTAGTCACGCACCACGGCGATGCTGTAGGGATACAGATCGGCCAATCGCTTGAAGCCAAGTGCCTCGCGCTGACGCTTGAGCAGGCGGATACGGTTGGTCAGATAGGCCCCGGAGAACTGGCCCAGGCGAGTACGCGATTCGTTGTACCACGCATTGATGAGCACGTCGTAGCGCCCTTCGCCAATCCCCAGCAGCGCCCTCGCCCAGGGCACTTCCTCGAACTCGCTGGCGTAACCGGCGCGGGTGAGTGCCGTGGTGACGATGCTGGTGGCCAGGCCTCCGCCCGGCATGGCGCTGTCGGAGAACGGCGGCCATTTGTCAGCCACCAGGCGCAGCGGTGGCTGCGCCGCCGCGAGCGCCGTGAACATCATTGCGGTCAATCCCAGAACGCAAAGCAGTGGCCGCATGCTCAGTTCCTTTCGCAGTTGAGGGCCCCACACTGATTACGCGAGAGTACACAAAGGCGACAGTCGACGGCAGCGGACAATGATGTCATTTAGCTTCTATTTTAGCCGAGCTGTGCGAGCAGGTCTCCTTGGCGGCTTGCCCCAAGGGACATCAATGCACACCGCGCGATCTGCGCGTCCTGCACCGCCACGCCGGTCAGGTCAGCCAACGTGATCGCGGCATCCTGCGTGCGACCACTCGCCTGCCCAGCCAGCAACGCGCCGATCTCGATCAGGTCGGTAGCTGCAATCAGGCCGGCCTCCAGCGCGTGGGACACCTCGCCGTAGCGGCTGCATTGGCCGATAGCGTCCACCACGATGCAATCGGCGGCGGCTACCAGCGCTGGATCGAGCTCCTGCTTGCCAGGGCCATCGGCTCCCACGGCGGTGATATGGGTGCCGGGCTGTATCCATTCACGCTGCAGCAGCGGCTCGCGCGAAGGCGTGGTGCAGACGATCAGGTTGGCGGACTCGGCCAGCTCGCGGGCATCATGGGTGGTGCGCACCTCGAAGCCCAGCCCTTCGGCGAACCGTCGGTAGTCCGCAAGCCGCCCGGCATCACGGCCCCAGGCAATCAGACGACGGCAGTCGGTGACCGGTAGCAGTTGTTCGAGCTGCATCCGCGCCTGCACCCCGCTGCCCAGTACACCGATTGCCCGTACCTTGCGCGGCGCCAACAGGCGGGCGGCGATTTGCCCGGCCAGCGCGGTGCGCAGGCAGGTCAGCCAGCCTTGGTCCTGGAGTAGCGCCAGCGGTTGGCCGGTACTGGCCGAAAACACCAGCATCAAGCCAGCGTTGCTTTCCAGCCCCTTGGAAGGGTTGTCGTAGAAACCGGTGGAGACTTTCACCGTGAAGCTATCGCTGCCCTGCAGCCAGGCGGACTTCACGCAGCAGTCGCCGTTTTGTTCAGGGAAGGCGAAATTCTGCACCGGTGGCACATGGACCTTGCCCGCGGAAAAGGCGATAAAACCCTCTTCGATCAGGCGTACCGCCAAATCCCGGTCGAGGATTTCGACCAGTTGCGCCTTGTCGATGATCCTCATTGGATCGCCTCCAGGAACTTCTCCAGCACGATGTTGCGCCCGCACAGCACCACCGCGACCTTCTTGCCCTGGAACTCACCGGCCAGTTTCTGCATGCCTGCGACGGCAACCCCTGCCGCCCCTTCGATGATCCAGCGGTCGTGGCCTGCGACGTCGCGCATGGCTGCGCTGATCTCAGCCTCGCTGACCAGCACGGTGCGATGCAGCAACTGCTGGCACAGGGGGAAGGTGATGGCGCCGGGCTCGACGCCGCCGGCCGTGCCGTCGGACAGGGTATCGAGCTCTTGCATCTCGATGATCCGTCCCTCCTCCAGCGAGCGCTGCAGGGTGGGCGCGTTGGCCGGCCAGCAGCCGATGACCTGCACCGAGGGTGCAAGCGCGCGCAATGCAGCGCCAATGCCCGAGATCAAGCCGCCACCACCGACAGCGACGAAAACCGCGTCCAGATCCGGCGCCTGCTCGAACAGCTCCATGCCGATGGTGCCCTGGCCAGCGATGATCTGCGCATCATTGTAGGGGGAGACGAAAGGCTTGCCCTGCAGATTGGCCTGGCGAGCCGCTTCAAGCTCGACCGACAGCGGGTCAGCGTCGAGTTCGATTACCTCGGCTCCCAGGCCGCGCATGGCCCGGATCTTCAGCGGCGAGGCGCTGCTGCTGACGTACACGGTGACCGGCACACCCAGCAATTGCCCGGCCAGTGCCAGGCCCTGCCCGTGATTGCCGGAAGAGGCGGTGATCACGCCAGCCTGACGCTGCGCAGGGTCGAGCAGGCGCAGCTTGTTGCTGGCCCCTCGGAATTTGAAGGAGCCGGTGTGCTGCAGGTGCTCGCACTTGAGATGGACATTGCAGCCGCTCTGACGGGAAAGCCCCGGGCTGTGGCTGAGCGGCGTGACCGCCACCTGGGGGCGAAGGGCTTCATGGGCTTCGCGGATGGCGTGTGGCAGGGTGTCCAGGATAGTCATGGTGGCTCCTTGGGCGATGCGCAGGGGCAAACGCCACGATATAGAATTAAATTCTACCGTAGACTATTTTTCCACGCATTGAAAGCCTGTCGTTTGCCAGCGATGGCCTCAGCCTTGGCGCAACGCCTTCACATACTTGTATACCGTCGCCCGCCCCATCCCCAGCACGTTGGCCACGTAGTCATGGGCGCTCTTGCCACGGAACGCGCCCTCCCCGTGCAGCGCCTCGACCAACTGCCGCTTCTGCTCGCGGTCCAGCCCGCCCAGGCTCAATCCACGCGCCTGCAACCAGGCATGCAGGAAGGTGTTGATGCGCTCCTGCCAGTCGTCGCGGAACAACGCCTGCGGTTGCGGCAACAGGCGGCTGGCCTGGAAGAACGCCTCCAGCGCATCGCGCGCCTGCTCGAGAATCGAAACGTTGAGGTTGATGCAGATCAGCGCCTCGGGCTGGCCGCTGGCGTCGCGCATCACGCTGCTGATCGAACGGATCTTCTGCCCGTTCCAGTTGAGCTTTTCATACGGCCCCAGGCGGGTGCTGTCATCGAGCTGGCTGGGCAGGTCGTCGAGCCCGGAATCATCGCCGAGCTGGCGCTTGGAAATGTTGTTGGCGATATGCACCACCGTCTGGCTGGCCAGGTCGTGCACCACCACTTCGGCATGCGGGAACAACAGGGCTGCGATGCCCTCGGCCATGGCGGCGTAGTTGCTGAAGCGGCTGGACGGCATGAACGGGTCCTGGAGGGTGGTCATGGATAGCCGAGCACTTCGCGAATAGTGCGCAGGTGCTGGATGATCCACTGCTTGTCGATCGCACCCCAGTCGTGGATGCGGTAATGCCCGGCGTGGTTGCGCGCACCGCTCTGCTGCTCGAACTCGCAGACGATGTCCAGGTCTGCCAGGGCGGCGATGGTGTCCTGGGCCGTGCGTCGCGGCATGCCGGTGGCTTCCATCAGCGCGGGCACGCTGGTGGCGGTCTGGCTGTCGATCAGCCAGGCCACGTAGAGGCGGCGATAGAAGCTGCTCTTGGTCTTGCTCACGTCCATGCTGGTGGGATCCTCATGCATTGCCTGGCAATTCGCGCCAGGTCAGGTAGACACGCAAGTCGAACTCCAGTTGATGGTAGTCCGGCTCCATGTGCTGGCACAGCTGGTAGAACGCCTTGTTGTGGTCGCGCTCACGCAGGTGCGCCAGCTCGTGTACCACGATCATGCGCAGAAACTGCGGCGCCGCGTCCTTGAACAGCGAGGCGATGCGGATTTCCTTCTTGGCCTTGAGGTTGCCACCCTGCACCCGCGACACCGCCGTGTTCAGGCCCAGGGCCCGGTGGGTGAGGTCGAGACGGTTGTCGTAGAGCACCTTGTCCAGCGGCGGCGCGCTGCGCAGGTATTGCTGGCGCAGGTCCTGGGCATAGAGGTACAGCGCCTTGTCGCTCTGCACCTCGTGGCGGGCGGGGTAGCGCTGCTGCAGGTAGCCGCCCAGGCGATCGCTGGCGATCATCTGACGGACCTGTTCCTGCAGGTGCGGGGGATAGGCTTGCAAGTAGCGTAGGGTGGTCATGGGGTGGGAGTTTACCGAATTGGCGGGGGCCTGTGGTTGGCAGGGCTGGCCCTTTCGCGGGCAAGCCCGCTCCTACAGGACGCAAAATTTGGCTAGGATGCAGTATTCACCCCCTGCTCGAAGCACTCACCATGCCCAAAGCCAGCAAGATCACCGACCCGTCCTACGAACTGATGGACGACCACGAAGGCCATTCGCTGATCTATCGCCAGCACGGCTTCCCGAGCCCGCTGGTGCGCTGGCACTTTCACAAGGAATACGAGCTGCACTTGATCGTCGCCAGCTCCGGCAAGGTGTTCATCGGCGACTACATCGGCAACTTCGCCCCGGGCACACTGTTTCTCACCGGGCCGAACCTGCCACACAACTGGATCAGCCAGGTGGCCGCCGACGAGGTCGTCGACACCCGCGACATGCTGGTCAATTTCACTGACGAAGTGCTCGAGCAAGGCAGCCAGGTGTTCTCCGAGCTCAACCAGCTGACGCCACTGCTGGCCCGCGCCAGTTATGGCATCGAATTCCGCGATCCGCGCCTGATCGCCGAGAGCCAGCAACTGATGCAACGTATCTCGCAAAGTGCCGGCATGACGCGCCTGGGATACTTTTTTATCCTCATGGAACAGTTGGCTGCCTGCGAGGACTACCAGTTGCTGTCCACCGTCACCTCCTCGCAGCTGGCCGACGAACACAACGTCGACCGCATCAACCGCGCGGTGGACTACATCTTCCAGCACTACGCCCAGGACCTCACCCAGAACGAGGTCGCCGAGCACCTGGGCATGACCCCCACCTACTTCTCGCGCTTCTTCAAGCAGGCCGCCGGGCGCGGCTTCGTCGAGTTCGTCAATCGCCTGCGGATCAGCAAGTCCTGTGAACTGCTGGCGCGCAGCGACCTGCCGGTGACCGAGGTGTGCTTCGAGTCCGGCTTCAGCAACCTGTCCAACTTCAACCGGCGGTTCCAGCAGCTCAAAGGCATGACACCGTCGGGCTACCGCAGCCTGGTCACCCAGCGCCTGACCGAGCAAAACCTTTAGTGAAACGCTTGAGCAGTGCATCGCACTGCCAATACCCCAGTGCAAAAAAGTATCGGCCTGCGTGCAGTCGAGGCTTTGTTGCGCTGGCGATGCAGGAGTGTAATCGGCAACCAGCGACACAAAAAAAACAATAGTGACTTCCGCGCCGCCCTGCGGTCCGGAAGAGGAGTTCAACGATGAACGACTCGATCAAGGCCTGCGTGGCCATTGCCTGTCTGAGCCTGCCGGTGTTTGCCCAGGCTGCCGAAACCCTGACCATTGCCACCGTCAACAACAACGACATGATCCGCATGCAGCGGCTGTCCAAGGTGTTCGAGGAGCAGCACCCGGACATCAAGCTCAAGTGGGTGGTGCTCGAAGAGAACGTCCTGCGCCAACGCCTGACCACCGATATCGCGACACAAGGCGGACAGTTCGACGTGCTCACCATCGGCATGTACGAAGCCGCGCTGTGGGGCGCCAAGGGTTGGCTGGAACCCATGAAAGACCTGCCTGCCGACTACCAGCTCGACGATATCTTCCCTTCGGTGCGCGACGGCCTGTCGGTCAAGGGCACGCTCTATGCCCTGCCCTTCTACGCCGAAGCCTCGATCACCTACTACCGCAAGGACCTGTTCCAGCAGGCCGGGCTGCAGATGCCCGAGCAACCGACCTGGACCCAACTGGGCGAATTCGCCGCCAAGCTCAACAAACCCGAGGCCGGCCAGTACGGCATCTGCCTGCGCGGCAAGGCCGGCTGGGGTGAGAACATGGCGCTGATCGGCACCCTGGCCAATGCCTTCGGCGCCCGTTGGTTCAACGAGCAGTGGCAGCCGGAGTTCACCGGCAGCGAGTGGACCAAGGCCCTGAACTTCTACGTCGACACCATGAAGCAGTACGGCCCGCCCGGCGCCTCCAGCAACGGCTTCAACGAGAACCTGGCGCTGTTCAACAGCGGCAAGTGCGCAATGTGGGTCGATGCCAGCGTCGCCGGCTCGTTCGTCACCGACAAGAGCCAGAGCAAGGTCATCGACGACGTGGGCTTCACCTTCGCGCCGAAGGAGGTCACCGACAAGGGCGCGACCTGGCTGTACTCGTGGGCGCTGGCGATCCCCACCAGCTCCAAGTCCAAGGACGCCGCCAGGACCTTCAGCACCTGGGCCACCTCCCAGGCCTATGGCCAACTGGTCGCCGACAAGGAAGGCGTGGCCAACGTGCCGCCAGGCACCCGCGCCTCCACCTACAGCGAGGCCTACCTGCAGGCCGCACCGTTCGCCAAGGTCACGCTGGAGTCGCTGAAGAAGGTCGATCCCAACCACCCGACCCTCAAGCCCGTGCCCTACGTGGGTATCCAGCTGGTGACCATTCCTGAGTTCCAGGCCATCGGCACCCAGGTCGGCAAGCTGTTCTCCGCCGCCCTGACCGGCCAGATGAAGCCTGAACAGGCGCTGGCCGCCGCCCAGTCGTCCACCGAACGCGAGATGAAACGCGCCGGCTACCCCAAGTAGACCGCCCCTGGCCGCCAGCACGCCGCCCTCGGTGTGCCGGCGGCCGGCTGCTCGCCTCTTTCTGCCGAACACGGAGTCGTCATGAACACCTCGGCCCTCGACACCCCGACCCACGCCACCGCGCGCCCCGGCAAACGCCGCGTCGGCCCCGGCTGGTTCCTGGTCAGCCCTTCGGTGGCGCTGCTGCTGTTATGGATGATCGTGCCCCTGGGCATGACCCTGTATTTCTCGCTGATCCGTTACAACCTGCTGTATCCCGGCGAGAACGACTTCGTCGGCCTGGAGAACTTCAGCTTCTTCGTCACCGATGCCGGCTTCCTGCCCGGCGCCCTGAATACCCTGACCCTGGTCGGCAGCGTGCTGGCGATCAGCGTGGTGTTCGGCGTGCTCATCGCCGCGCTGCTGGAGGCGGGTGAGTTCTGGGGCCGCGGCGTGGTGCGCGTGCTGCTGATCTCGCCGTTCTTCATCATGCCCACGGTCAGCGCGCTGCTGTGGAAGAACCTGATCTTCCACCCGGTGTCCGGGATCCTCGCGGCGGTCTGGCGCCTGTTCGGCGCCCAGCCGGTGGACTGGCTGGCGCACTATCCGTTGCTGTCGATCATCCTGATCGTGTCATGGCAATGGCTGCCGTTCGCCATCCTGATCCTGATGACGGCCATGCAGTCGCTGGACCAGGAGCAGAAGGAGGCCGCACGCCTGGACGGTGCAGGCCCGCTGGCGATCTTCTGGCACCTCACCCTGCCGCACCTGGCGCGGCCGATTGCCGTGGTGGTCATGATCGAAACCATCTTCCTGCTGTCGGTGTTCGCCGAGATCTTCACCACCACCAGCGGCGGGCCGGGCTATGAATCCACCAACCTCGCCTACCTGATCTACAACCAGGCGCTGCTGCAGTTCGACGTCGGCATGGCGTCGGCCGGTGGCCTGATCGCCGTGCTGATCGCCAACATCGCCGCCATCGTGCTGGTGCGCATGATCGGCAAGAACCTCACCGAGCGCAGCTGAGGAGCCCGCCATGCTGACACTCAAGCAAACCCGCCGCCTGCGCGATGCGCTGATCGGCCTGCTGTGCTGGGGCATTGCCCTGGCGATCTTCTTCCCGATCTTCTGGATGCTGCTGACCAGCTTCAAGACCGAACTCGACGCCTTCGCCACGCCGCCGCAGTTCATCTTCCACCCGACGCTGGAGAACTACCTGCACATCAACGAGCGCAGCGACTACTTCGCCTACGCCTGGAACTCGGTGCTGATCTCGTTCTCCGCGACCCTGCTGTGCATGCTGATCGCCGTGCCGGCAGCCTACTCCATGGCCTTCTTCGAGACCCGCCACACCAAGCGCACGCTGTTGTGGATGCTGTCGACCAAGATGCTGCCGCCAGTGGGCGTGCTGATGCCGATCTACCTGCTGGCCAAGCAGTTCGGGCTGCTCGATTCACGGCTGTCGCTGATCATCGTGTACACCCTGATCAACCTGCCGATCGTGGTGTGGATGGTGTACACCTACTTCAAGGACATCCCCGTCGACATCCTCGAAGCGGCGCGCCTGGACGGCGCCGGCACCTGGCAGGAAATCCTCCGCGTGCTGCTGCCGATCGCCCGTGGCGGCCTGGCCTCGACCGTGCTGCTGTCGCTGATCCTGTGCTGGAACGAGGCGTTCTGGTCGCTCAACCTGACCTCTTCGGCCGCCGCACCGCTGACCGCGCTGGTGGCCTCCTACTCAAGCCCCGAAGGCCTGTTCTGGGCCAAGCTTTCGGCCGTCTCGACACTGGCCTGCGCACCGATCCTGATCTTCGGCTGGATCAGCCAGAAGCAACTGGTGCGCGGGCTGTCGTTCGGAGCGGTGAAATGAATACCCCCAACTACGCCATCCCTGTAGGAGCGGGCTTGCCCGCGAAGCAAACACTGCGGTGCATGGCACCGGCTATGCCGGTGTTCGCGGGCGAGCCCGCTCCTACAGGATTCTGCAAAACCTCAATTTTTCCTGGCCACTGCACAGGTAACTCGACATGGCTGACCTGAAGATCCGCAATCTGCAAAAAGGCTTTGATGGCCACGCCATCATCAAGGGCATCGACCTGGACGTACACGACCGTGAGTTCGTGGTGTTCGTCGGGCCATCCGGCTGTGGCAAATCGACCCTGCTGCGGCTGATTGCCGGCCTCGAAGAGGTGAGCAGCGGCAGCATCACCCTCGATGGCGTCGACATCACCGACACCGCTCCGGCCAAGCGCAACCTGGCCATGGTGTTCCAGACCTACGCCCTGTATCCGCACATGACCGTGCGCAAGAACCTGTCGTTCGCCCTGGACCTGGCGGGCGTGGCCAAGGCCGAGGTCGCCAGCAAGGTCGACAACGCCGCGCGCATCCTCGAGCTGCAACCGATGCTCGAGCGCAAGCCGCGCCAGCTCTCCGGCGGCCAGCGCCAGCGGGTGGCAATCGGCCGGGCGATCGTGCGCAACCCGAAGATCTTCCTGTTCGACGAGCCGCTGTCCAACCTCGACGCAGCCCTGCGCGTGCAGATGCGCCTGGAGCTGTCGCGCCTGCACAAGGAACTGGCCGCGACCATGATCTACGTGACCCACGACCAGGTCGAGGCGATGACCCTGGCCGACAAGGTGGTGGTGCTCAACGCCGGTCGTATCGAGCAGGTCGGCTCGCCGCTGGAGCTGTACCACCATCCGGCCAACCTGTTCGTCGCAGGCTTCCTCGGCACACCGAAGATGGGCTTTTTGCGCGGACACCTGAGCCGCAACCAAGGCAACCAGTGCGAGGTCGCCCTCGAGTGCGGCGCCCGCATCGCCCTGCCGCTGTGCGCAGGTGAACTGACCACCGGCAGCCAGATCACCCTGGGCATTCGCCCGGAGCACCTGAGCATCAGCCGCAGCGGTCACGGCGAACAGGGTTCGCTGCAGGTCACCGCCGATGTCAGCGAGCGCCTGGGCAGCGACAGCTACTGCCACGTGCGCAGCGCCTCCGGCGAGATGCTCACCGTGCGGGTGCGCGGCGATTTCGCGCCCGAGTACGGCGAGCAACTGGAACTGAGCTTCGATCCGGCGCACTGCCATCTGTTCGACAGCACCGGCAAGGCCCTGGACAAACGACTGCAACAGGCGGCCTGAGCCGTCTTCAAGGATTTCTCGATGAAACTCAACCAGCGCAATCTCGACAAGCTGCCCGCCCCGGTCGCCCGCCCCACCTATGACCCAGCGCAGCTGCGCCAGGGCATCGTGCACATCGGCGTCGGCGGCTTTCACCGCGCCCACCAGGCCGCCTATACCGACGCCCTGATGAACCGCGGCGAAGCCCTCGACTGGGCGATCTGCGGCGCCGGCCTGCGCAGCGAAGACCGCGCCATGCGCGACGCCCTGGCAAGCCAGGACCATCTCTACACCCTGTTCGAACTGGGCGAAAAACCCAACACCGAGGTGCGCGTGATCGGTGCCATCAGCGGCATGCTGCTGGCCGAAAGCGACAGCCAGGCGCTGCTCGACAAACTTGCCGACCCTGCAGTCCGTATCGTCTCGCTGACCATCACCGAAGGCGGCTACTGCATCGACGACAGCACGGGCGAGTTCCTCGAGAACCTGCCGCTGATCCAGCACGACCTGGCCAGACCTGACCAGCCGCACAGCGTATTCGGTTTTCTCTGCGAGGCCCTGCGCCGTCGCCGCGAGGCCGGCACCCCGGCGTTCACGGTCATGTCCTGCGACAACCTTCCACACAACGGCGACGTGGCGCGCAAGGCACTGCTGGCCTTCGCCCACCTGCTCAACCATGACCTGGCCCAGTGGATCGCCCGGCACGTCAGCTTCCCCAATGCCATGGTCGATCGCATCACACCGATGACCAGCGACGAACATCGCCGCCAGTTGGCCGAGCGCCATGGTGTAGAGGACGCCTGGCCGGTGGTCTGCGAGCCGTTCCTGCAGTGGGTGCTGGAAGACAAGTTCGTCAGCGGTCGCCCGGCCTGGGAGAAGGTCGGCGTGCAGTTCACCGACGACGTCACGCCCTATGAAGAGATGAAGATCAAACTGCTCAACGGCAGCCACCTGGCGCTGACCTACCTGGGCTTCCTGCAGGGCTACCGCTTCGTCCACGAGACCCTCGCCGACGACCTGCTGCGCCGCTACATGCGCACCTTCATGGACCAGGACGTCACGCCGCAACTGGCGCAGGTGCCAGGCATCGACCTTACGCACTACAAGGACAGCCTCACCGAGCGCTTCTCCAACCGCGCCATCGCCGACCAGTTGGAGCGGGTGTGCTCGGACGGCTCTTCGAAATTCCCCAAGTTCATCGTACCCACCGCCAACCGCCTGATTGCCGACGGCAAGCCGCTGGAGCGCGTGGCGCTGGTAGTCGCAGCCTGGGCGCTGTACCTGGGCGGCAAGGATGAAAAGGGCAATGTCTACAGCATTCCCGATCCGCGCGCAGCACAGTGCCAGGCCCGTGTCGTCCAGCGCGAAGGCCTGGCGGCCCGGGTGCTCGGCGACGAAGCGATCTTCGGCACGGCGATCCCCAACTCACGGGCCTTCGTCGACGCCTTCGAGCGCCTGTACGACAGCTTGCGTGAAGTCGGCGTGAGTGAAACCCTGCGCCGGGTACTGGGCGACTGAGACGGAGCGCAGCAATGATGGAAGGACTGTTCCTCGGCATCGACTGCGGCACCCAGGGCACCAAGGCCCTGGTGCTCGACGCAGACAGCGGTCGCGTACTGGGGCTGGGCAGCGCGGCACATGCGGCGCCGCAGGGCGACCACGGCCGCCGTGAACAGGATCCGGCAGACTGGCTGCAGGCCCTGCGCACGGCGGTGGCCAATGCCCTCGCTGACGCCGGGGTCGGGGGCCATGCCATCCGCGCACTGGCCGTCTCTGGCCAGCAGCACGGCCTGGTGATGCTCGATGACCAAGGCCAGGTGCTGCGCCCGGCCAAGCTCTGGTGCGACACCGAAACCACTACGGAAAATGACGAACTGCTGGCCGCCCTCGGCGGCGCCGCAGGCTCGCTGGAGCGCCTGGGGCTGGTGGTCGCACCGGGCTATACGCTGTCCAAGCTGCTGTGGAGCCAGCGCCATCATCCAGACCTGTTCGCCCGCGCCGCACACCTGCTGCTGCCCCACGATTACCTCAACCACTGGCTCACCGGCCGTGCCTGCAGCGAACCGGGCGACGCCTCGGGCACCGGCTACTACGATGTGCGCAAACGCACCTGGGCCGCCGATGTGCTGGCGCTGATCGAGCCCGGCAAGCGCCTGCTGGCGGCACTGCCCGAGCTGGTCGAGTCCGGCGACTGCATCGCCACCCTGCAGCCCTCGGCAGCCCAGGCGCTGGGCCTGGACACTGGCGCCTGGGTGGCCAGCGGTGGGGGCGACAACATGCTCGGCGCCATCGGCACCGGCAACATTCGCCCCGGCATGATCACCCTCAGCCTGGGCACCTCCGGCACCCTGGCCGCACACCTCGACCAGCCACGTGTCAGCCCCCACGGTGAGGTCGCGACCTTCTGCGGCTCATCCGGCGGATGGCTGCCGCTGATCTGCACCATGAACCTCACCAGCGCCTGCGCCCTGGTGCAAGACCTGTTGCAGCTTGACCTGTCGGCGTTCAGCGAGCTCGCCGCACAAGCCCCCGTCGGCGCCGACGGCCTGTTGCTGCTGCCGTTCTTCAATGGCGAGCGCGTGCCCGCACTGCCCGAGGCCAGTGCCAGCCTGCACGGTATGACCAGCAGCAACCTGACCCGTGCCAACCTCTGCCGGGCGGTGCTCGAAGGCACCTGTTTCAGCCTGCGCTACGGGCTCGACCTGCTGCGCGCCAGCGGCCTGCAGGGCCAGGAGATCCGCCTGGTCGGCGGCGCGGCGAAAAGCCCGCTGTGGCGCCAGGCACTCGCCGACCTGCTCGGCCTGCCGGTGGTGTGCCCGCGCCAGACCGAAGCCGCCGCCCTGGGTGCTGCGATCCAGGCTGCCTGGAGCCTGGGCCGCAAGCTCGGCGAAGGTGACAGCCTGGAGGCTCTGTGCCAGCGCTGCGTCGAACTCGACGAAAGCACGCGCACCACACCCCGGCCCGCGCAACGGGCGGCCTACGAAACCGCCTATCAACGTTACCTTTCGCATCTGCCTGCACACTGATCGCAGGTATCCTGCCCGCTTACTTCGTTTCGGAGAATTTCATGTACCTGGTCTGTGGCGAAGCCCTGTTCGATGTATTCAGCCTGGATGACAGCCCACGCAGCAGCGAGTTGGGCTTCAAGGCGATTGCCGGCGGCTCGCCGTTCAACGTCGCGGTGGGCCTGCGCCGGCTGGGCGTGGAGTCGGCGCTGTTCGGCGGGCTGTCCAGCGACTACCTGGGCGCACGCCTGCGCCGGGTGCTGGAAGAGGAAAAGGTCGATTGCAGTTACCTGGTGACCAGCGATGCACCGACCACCCTGGCCATGGTCGGGCTGGATGCGAGCGGCTCGGCGCAGTACCAGTTCCGTGGCGAAGGTTGCGCCGACCGGCAGGTGCGCCTCGAACACCTGCCGGCGCTCGATGGCCAGGTGCGCGGCCTGCACGTGGGCTCCTACACCCTGGTGGTCACGCCGGTGGCGGATACATTACTGGCGCTGGTGCAGCGCGAAAGCGCACACCGGCTGATCAGCCTCGACCCCAACGTACGCCTCAACCCGCAGCCCGACGTGGCGTTGTGGCGACGCCAGGTGCAAGCCTTCGCGGCCCACGCCCACCTGATCAAGGCCAGCGAGGAAGACCTCGCGCTGCTCTATCCGGACCGTGCGCCGGCCGAAGTGGCCCGCGGCTGGCTGAACGACCGCTGCCGACTGGTGTTCGTCACCCACGGTGCAGACGGCGCCAGCGTGCATTGCGCGCACGGCTCGTGGACACGACCGGCGGATGCCTCGCTGGCAGTGAAAGACACAGTCGGTGCTGGCGATACCTTCCAGGCGGCGGTGCTGAGCTGTCTGGCCAAGCTGCACGCGGACAGTCCCCAGGCACTAGCGGCGCTGACGCGCGAAGCGATCGACGGCATCCTCGAATTCGCCATTCGAGCGGCGGCCATCACCTGTTCGCGGGTTGGGCCGGATTTGCCGTTTGCCCGGGAGCTTTAGCGTTACACGGTGAGCGGGACCAGATCAGTCCACCAGGTAAACGTGGTGAGTGAGTCAGTGCTGCGCACGCCGTGTTACCTGGAGGGTTTTCATTTTTCGCGGTTGCTCAGCCTTGGACGTGTAACTGCTCCAACCCGTTGGATTGCTGACCCACGGCGCAGACACCTCATGACCGTTTTTGTAGAAGTGGAGTCGTGCTTCAAGCTGTGCCCACTGCCTAAATGCATAGCGAAGCTCGCTGGAGGTGTATGACTGCCCGTGGGTCATTGATTTGTTGATCACTGCGGCCTCGTCGATACCATCGAGGATGAAATGAACATGATGATCCGCCCTTCTCGCGGTTATCGACAGCCCAATCTTGCTCCCGCGCTTCCATAACAACTGCGGGCCTGGGTCCCCCTCCAGCCACTCATGGAACTGGGTTTTTCCGGGCCGCCCTTTGACCTCGGAATAAATTTGGTCGATATCGAACTTATTGTTGAAGAGACCGGCTGATACATACCGGTTCCATAACGGGTAGCCAGGAAAGGTTTCCTTGACCTTGGCAAACAGGGATGCATTCGCCCTGACGAACTTGATCACTTCGGTATGAGGCGCTGTTTCGGTCAAACCTGAGCGTGCAAGCGCGTTCTCCCTGATGACTCTAGCGATTGCCTGATTGTAGTGATCGATCGTCAGCGCTGACTTGGTGTAATCGATTCCTACATGATTAAAATAGCTCTCGCGCCACTCGCCCAGCCCATACACTAGGTCACCCCGTGCTGGCTGGAGATTGTCGCTGAAGGTAGCAAGCCCCGCAGAGTCCTCAAGCGAGACCGGATTGTTCTGGGTCATGCGGAAGGTGTTGATACCGTCGACGATGCCTGCGGGGTCGGGCGTCAGCCAGCGTCCAACCCTGGGTTGATGATAGCGATACCCGTAGTAATAAAGCCCTGTCGCATCTCGCTCCCGCCCCGAATAACGCACCGTCTTGTATTCCACCTCTATGCGATGACGCCCCGCCAGAATCGCCGTTCCCCCATAGGGGTAATATTCTTCGAGGCTGATGACACTGCCCTCGCCATCGAGCTCCAGTCCGACACTGCCGATCAGGTTGTCATAGCCAAAACGTACCTGGTCGTTATCGATCTCCTCCGGTTTACCGGCCTCCCAGCGCAACGCCCGCACCTGGGCACGGCCCGCCTCGCCCATTACCACCGTGTGCAGACTTTCGCGCACGGCGCCGTCGACCGTCGTGATACGCAGCTCAAGCCCCGGCAGATACAGCGTGCGCTGCACCTTCAGTGATCCACTTTGCTGCTGATGACTCACCTTGAGCACACGCTGCCTGCCAGCGTCGTAGCGATAGCTTTCCTGGGTAGCGCCAGCCACCCTGCGCAACTCGCCGCGTGTAGTCCACTCAAGCGGCTGCCCCGGCAGCAGCACACGCTGCTCGCCACCTGCGCTGAACAGCACCTCGACCTTGGCCGGGTCGCTGGCCAAAACGCTCGACACGCCGCGATTACTGCGCTGGCTGACGGTGATTGCAGTGACGTAGTTGTTGTTCGTGGCCGGCGCACTATGACGGACATGCGTGAGATTGCCCGCGCTGTCGTAGGTATAACTCCGGGTGTAGAGGGTATAGGCCGAATCATCCACCGGCAGCGGCACCAGCACGCCTGGCAGATGATTGCCCTGCTGCCCGGCATTGGCCATCTCGCGGCCGCTGGCGAAGACCAGTTGATACAGGCTGTCGTAGCGGTACTCGCTTTGCGCGCTGATCTTCTGGTTGCGCCAGAAGCGCGTCGGCTCGGCGTCGTTGGCCAGCACGACGACGTTACCGACAGGGTCATAGCGATAGTGCAGGTCCTGCAATCGCTGGCCTTCGCTGGTCTGGCGAGTGGTCCGCACGGTCGCCAGGCGCAGGGTCGTCGGTTCGTAGGTGTACACAGTGACGATGCCGTTGCCATGCACCTCGTGCTGCTTGCGCCCTCCCGCCGAGTAACTCGCCGACCTGACGATCTCACGCTCTGGCGTACCTTCGAGCGTTAACCAGCTGGCCGCCAGGACGCCTGCCACATCGTAGGCGCTTCGCTGCTGATGGCCTGCGCAATCCAGCGCCGTGAGCCCCTTGCCGGTGGCGTCTACGTGGCTACGGGTCGTGTAGCGCTGATCATCCAACAGTGCGTCCCAGGCCTCAGCAGCCTCACCTTGCCAGTCAACTTGCACCGCATCGTCGTCGCCACCCTTCAGCAGCTTGCGCTGCACACAGAGGGCTGCGCCGCCGAGGGCGTTGGCGAGGGTAGAAACGCACCCGGCTGGATCGTAATGGGCAATCCGAGTGCCGGCTAGGTTGCGGGCTTTCTCTTGCGCCTCATTGCCGCCGTACAACACACGTTCACTGATACGAGGGATATCGCCAGCAACTTGCTCGCCAACCGCCAACAGACGCCCGGGCATATTGACCGGTTCGTAGCGCAGGGTCCGGGTCACGGCTTCAGCGAAATCGCCCTGTCCATCCAACGTCCTGCCAATACGACTAATCGAGAACAGGTCACGCCTGGCTGCGTCTTTCAGATCGAGGCTCACGCCCGCATCGACGCTTTGCGTGCGTATCACCTGAGCTGTCAGATCATGCCGATGAATGAAGTTGGCAAGGCCTGCGCCATGCAACCGTGGGTCGGTGATCTGCGCCAGTCGGCCGGCCGGACTGAACACCTGCCGCGTGATACGCGTATCGGCGGCATCCAGCAGCGAAGCACGCTGATACTCGATCTCGCGCACCGTTTGGCCGCGGTTGTCGAGGACCTTGATCGAGGGCGTCTGCTGGAACAGTGCGCTGCTCACAACCTGTACACCTGCGGGTCATGACTGGAGAGACGACAGTCGCTCATCATGAGCCGAACGGGCAACTGGCAGTTTTATCAGGTCTGGGGAGTGGTTGATCGGGTCGGCACCCACGGATACACCGTCGGAAAACCACGCGCATCCCTCGCCGTCATCGGCCGTGCAACCAGGAAGCCCTGCACGTAGGCGCAGCCGCTGTCGCGCAGCCACTGCGCCTGAACGTCGGTTTCCACGCCCTCGGCGATCACCGTGATGCCATAGTCGGCGCACAGCGCGATGACGCTGCGCGCCAGCGCCGCATCGACCTTCGAATCCGGCAGGCGTGCCACCAAGTGGCGGTCGAGCTTCAGGGTGTCGATCGGCAGGTCGCGCAGCATGCGCAGCGAGCAATCTCCGGCGCCGAAGTCGTCCAGCGCCACGCGTACGCCCAGCTCGCGCAAACGCTTGACCTGCTTGGCAGCCGCGTCGATGTCATACATCAATGAGGTTTCCGCCACCTCCACTTCCAGTTGCGCAGGCTCCAGGCCGTGCTCCTGGATCGCCCGCCGCAGTTCATCGACCAGGTTCGGCTGGGTGAACTGCGCGCGGCTCAGGCTGATGCCCAGCACCACATCGTCGGCGAACACCTGGCGCCATTCGTGACGCTGGGCCGCGCCCTTGCTGTAGATCCAGCTCGCCAGCCGATGGATGAGGCGCGCTTCTTCCAGCAACGGAATGAACAGCCCCGGCGGCACATCGCCAACACTGGGGTGCCGCCAGCGCAGCAGCGCCTCGAAGCCACGCAGACGTCCGTCGGCAAATCCCACCTGCGGCTGGTAGACCAAGGTGAAGTCCTTTTGCTCGATGGCAGTGCGCACACTATCCTCGAGCATCAGCCGCGAACGCGCGCGGCCGTTGAGCTCCTGGTCATAGAAGCGATACTGCTGGCGCCCGGCGCGCTTGGCGGCATACATCGCCGCATCGCCAGCGCGCAGCAGACCTTCGACGGAGGCACCGCAATCAGGGTAGGTGGCGATGCCGATACTGACCCCAAGACTGACATCCTGGCCGTCAACCTGCGGGCAACTGGACATGCGCTCGATCAAGGCCTCGGCGTACCGGCCGGTCTGCTCCGCATAGGGCAAGCCGTCGAACAACGCGGTGAACTCATCACCGCCCATACGCCCAAGCATCGCCTGGCTGCCCAGGCAGTCCTTGAGTTGCTCGGCGACCCAGCGCAGGACCCGGTCGCCCGCTTCGTGACCCAAGGAATCGTTGATTCGCTTGAAACCATCCAGATCCATGTACATCAAGGCCTGGACCTTGCCGGGCCGTTCGTTGCGCAGCAACGCACCTTCTGCCGTCTGGTAGAAACCGCGGCGGTTGAGCAAGCCAGTCAGCGGGTCGGTCACCGCCTGGTGTTCCAGTTGCTGGTGCAGGCTGCGCACCACCGACATGTCCAGTACGGTCACCACCATGGCCTTCTGTTCAGCGGGCAGCGGCGCACACGACAGCGCTACCGGAACGAGCGGCCCCTCCGGCGGACGCAACTGGGCATCGTGCACGCGGAAGATCTGCCGCCCCAGATAGGCCTGGTAGAAGTCCGAGTCGCGCCACAACGCAGCGCTGGGCAGTTGGATCAGGTCCAGGAGATGGGCGCCCTGCAGTCTGTCTACCGACATCTGCAGCAGACGCGAGATAGCAGGGTTGGCAAAGCTGATATCACCCGCCTCGTCGACCACCAGGATACCCTCGGCGGCGTTCTCAAGAATCGAGGCATTGAATGCGCGGGCCGACTCCAGCTCACGACTCAACCGCTGCAGCATGCGCCGGTTGCGCTGCTGTTCGAGCAGGGCCTGCACCTTGGGCTTGAGGATCTGCGGATCGAAGGGTTTGAACAGGTAGTCCACCGCGCCACTGGCATAGCCCTTGAGCACGGCAGCTTTGGACTGCTCGTTGGCGGTAAGGAAGATGATTGGGGTCAGGCGCGTGCGTTGGCTGCCGCGCATCAAGCGGGCGACCTCAAAGCCATCCATCTCGGGCATCTGTACATCGAGCAGGACCAGGTCCACTTCGTGTTCCAGCAAGGTGCTCAGTGCTTCCATCCCTGAGCCTGCGGTGAGTACTTGCCAATCCTGCCGGGCTAGCAAAGCCCGCATGCTGATCAGGTTTTCCGGGTAGTCATCGACCACCAGCAGCACTGAGCTGCCTTCCGGTGCCGCGGGTTGAGCTCCATCCATGCCGCTTCTCTTGTCCGACCGACTTCGTCTTGTAATTGGATCCGATTCTCTACTCTAGACGCGACTTTGCAGGACGCAATGCAATCAGTTCGCTATCAATGGATAAAATGAAAATAGCCGACTAATGGTCACTGCGCTTTGCGATCATTTCACAGGCGAAAAAAAACCCGCATTTCTGCGGGTTTCTTCAGTGCCATCAGCGGATCAGTTGACCTTTGCGGCCAGCTCGCCCTTGGCGTAACGCAGGTACATCTCATCCAGCGAAACCGGCTTGATCTTCGACGCATTGCCAGCGGTACCGAAGGCTTCGTAACGCGCGATGCAGATGTCACGCATGGCTTCGACGGTCTTGGCGAAGTACTTGCGCGGGTCGAACTCGGACTTGTTCTGCTCCAGGAAGCGACGGATCGCGCCAGTGGAGGCCAGACGCAGGTCGGTGTCGATGTTGACCTTGCGCACGCCGTGCTTGATGCCTTCGACGATCTCTTCGACCGGCACGCCGTAGGTTTCTTTGATGTCGCCGCCGAACTCATTGATGATCGCCAGCCAGTCCTGCGGAACCGACGAGGAACCGTGCATCACCAGGTGAGTGTTGGGGATACGCTGGTGGATCGCCTTGATGCGGTCGATCGCCAGGATGTCGCCGGTAGGCGGCTTGGTGAACTTGTAGGCGCCGTGGCTGGTGCCGATGGCGATGGCCAGGGCATCGACCTGGGTCTTCTTGACGAAGTCGGCAGCCTCTTCCGGGTCGGTCAGCATCTGGCTGTGGTCCAGGATGCCTTCGGCGCCGACGCCGTCTTCTTCACCGGCCTGGCCGGTTTCCAGGCTGCCCAGGCAGCCCAGCTCGCCTTCCACCGACACACCGCAGGCGTGGGCGAATGCCACGGTCTGCTGGGTGACGCGCACGTTGTATTCGTAGTCGGACGGGGTCTTGCCGTCTTCACGCAGCGAGCCGTCCATCATGACCGAGCTGAAGCCCAGCTGGATCGAGCGCTGGCACACGTCAGGGCTGGTGCCGTGGTCCTGGTGCATGCACACCGGGATGTGCGGGAATTCTTCGATCGCCGCCAGGATCAGGTGACGCAGGAAGGGAGCACCGGCGTACTTGCGGGCACCGGCGGAGGCCTGGACGATGACCGGAGAGTCGGTCTTGTCGGCGGCTTCCATGATGGCGCGCATCTGCTCGAGGTTGTTGACGTTGAAAGCTGGAACGCCGTAGCCGAACTCGGCGGCGTGGTCCAGCATCTGGCGCATGCTAATGAGTGCCATTGTGTATCTCTCTCCCGACAAGCGTCGTTGTTTCGTGCAAGCCTGCCGCAGGGGCGGTTGCTGTTCAAGTAGTTGTGGACCACCGTCGCGGTCCGGCCAATCACGGCGCCTTGCAGCCCCGCCCAATCAGATCGTTGGTCGCTTCCCAGTACACCAGGCCTTCATTACCCTTGGTGTGGAAGGCGAGCACGCCATCGCTGTACAGCGCGCCCGAGGCGCCGGGCTCGGCCTTGAGCCGGTAGACCTGGTCAGCGCCGCCGAGGCGGACATCGACCGACTGCTGCGAAGCATCGGCGAAGCGCCACAGCACTTCGGCCTGGCTGTCGCAGACCCAGCGGGTCCAGTTGTCCGTCGCGGCAGGTCGCGACGGTTGCAGCAGGGAGCAGCCTGCCAGGGTCGCCAGGGCCAGTACGGCCAGCAGCGCTTTCATTGAGTATCCTCGCTTCGAAGGCCGCACCACGGACCTTCTGTTCAAGACCACAAAACAGCCCATCGGTTGCCCGCTGTCCGATCAAGGGCAGCCGGGCGCCTTGCGCTGGTGTTCTTCGTCGTACTTCTCCAGCCCGTCCGGCCCCAGGCGCTTGTTGATCACCGGCACCGTCTCCGCCTGCCACTGCGACTGGTAACAGCCGCCCTTGGGCTCACGTGCCGGTTCGCTGTCGGGGGCGCCGCCGCTGGAGCAGGCCCCCAAAAACAAGGCCACGATCATCACAGGCAATTGCTTGACCATCAGGTCGCTCCCTTTGCCAGGCGCCGTCACTATCAGGCCTTGGCCCGTTCTTCCAGGATTGCCACTGCAGGCAGGACCTTGCCCTCGACGAACTCGAGGAACGCACCGCCACCGGTAGAAATGTAGGAGATATCAGCGCCGACGCCATACTTGTCGATGGCCGCCAGGGTGTCGCCGCCACCGGCGATGGAGAACGCGGCGCTTTCGGCGATGGCCTTGGCCAGCACTTTAGTGCCGTTGCCGAACTGGTCGAACTCGAATACACCGACCGGGCCGTTCCACAGGATGGTCTTCGACGACTTCAGCAGCTCGGCGAAGTTGGCGGCGGTCTGCGGGCCGATATCGAGGATCATGTCGTCGGCGGCCACGTCAGCGATCGCCTTGACGGTGGCTTCGGCGCTCTCGGCGAATTCCTTGGCAACGACCACATCGACCGGCAGCGGTACGCTGACCTTGGCGGCGATGGCCTTAGCGGTCTCGACCAGGTCTGGCTCGTACAGCGACTTGCCGACCGGGTGCCCGGCAGCGGCGAGGAAAGTGTTGGCGATACCACCACCGACGATCAGCTGGTCGCAGACAGTCGACAGGCTGTTGAGCACGTCGAGCTTGGTCGAGACCTTGGAGCCGGCAACGATGGCTGCCATGGGTTTGGCCGGCGCCTTCAGGGCCTTGCCCAGGGCGTCCAGCTCGGCCGCCAGCAGCGGGCCAGCGGCAGCGACCTTGGCGAACTTGGCCACACCGTGGGTGGAACCCTCGGCGCGGTGGGCGGTGCCGAAGGCGTCCATGACGAACACGTCGCACAGGGCGGCGTACTTCTGCGCCAGCTCGTCGGCGTTCTTCTTCTCGCCCTTGTTGAAACGTACGTTTTCGAACAGCACCACCTCACCGGCCTTGACCTCGACGCCGTCGAGATAGTCGGCGACCAACGGTACTGCGCGGCCCAGGGCCTTGCTCAGGTAGTCGGCGACCGGCTTGAGGCTGTTTTCCTGGGAGAACTCGCCCTCGGTCGGACGGCCCAGGTGCGAGCAGACCATCAGCGCGGCGCCCTTTTCCAGGGCCAGCTTGATGGTCGGCAGCGCTGCCAGGATACGCGCATCGCTCGTTACCACACCGTCCTTCACAGGCACGTTGAGGTCTTCGCGGATCAGTACGCGCTTACCTTGCAGGTCGAGGTCGGTCATCTTCAACACGGTCATGAATGCAGTCCTTCAGGGCTGTTTGCTGCGGGTTTGGTGGACGACGTGCAGATAATGTTCGGCAACGTCGAGCATACGGTTGGCGAACCCCCATTCGTTGTCGAACCAGGCCAGCAGGTTCACCAGGCGGGGGCCTGAGACGCGGGTCTGGCTGGCATCGACGATGGCCGAGTGCGGGTCATGGTTGAAATCACAGCTGGCGTGCGGCAGTTCGGTGTAGGCCAGCAGGCCTTTGAGCGGGCCGTCCAGCGCCGCCTCGCGCAGCACCCGGTTGACCTCGGCAGCCGTAGTGTCACGGGCAGTCTGCAGGGTGATGTCCAGGCACGAGACGTTGACGGTCGGCACACGTACCGCTTTGGCCTGGATTCGCCCGGCAAGTTCCGGCAACAGGCGCTCGATGCCGCGCGCCAGACCAGTGGACACCGGGATCACCGACTGGAACGCCGAACGGGTACGGCGCAGGTCTTCGTGGTGGTAGGCGTCGATCACCGGCTGGTCGTTCATCGCCGAGTGGATGGTGGTGATCTGCACGTACTCGATACCGAAGGCCTGGTCCAGCACGCGCAACAGCGGCACGCCGCAGTTGGTGGTGCAGGACGCGTTCGAGACCAGCAGCTCGTCGCCGGTCAGGCGGTCCTGGTTGATACCGTAGACCACCGTGGCATCGATGTCCGCCTCGCTGGCCATCGGCTGCGAGAACAGCACGCGCGGCGCGCCGGCGTCGAGAAAACGCTGGCCATCGGCGCGGGTGTTGTAGGCACCGGAGCACTCCAGCACCAGGTCGATGCCCAGGGCGGCCCAGTCGATGCCTTCAGGGGTGGCGCTGCGCATGACTTTCACGCAGTCGCCATTGATATGCAGACAGTCGCCGTCGACCTTCACCTCGCCGGGGAAACGCCCGTGGGTGGAGTCGAAGCGCGTCAGGTACTCCAGGCTGGCCTGGTCGGCCAGGTCGTTCAACGCAACGATCTCGAAACCTGCCTTCGCCCCTCGCTCGAACAGTGCGCGCAGGACACAGCGGCCAATGCGGCCGTAACCGTTGAGTGCAACTTTGTAGGGACGCTGGGGCATTCGGGACTCACGTGGCTAGTGCGTTGAACGGCCATCCCGGGACAAGCCCGCTCCTACAGAGCACTACACATGCGCTGTAGGAGCGGGCTTGTCCCGCGATCGATGGAGGCATCACTGCCCCCAGGCTTGATGCATCAGTCTTCCAGCAGCTCTTCAGCGGTACCCAGGATGTTCTCCAGGGTGAAGCCGAACTCCTCGAACAGCGCGGCGGCCGGGGCCGATTCGCCGTAGGTGGTCATGCCGATGACGCGGCCTTCGAGGCCGACGTACTTGTACCAGAAGTCGGCATGGGCAGCTTCGATGGCGATACGCGCACCGACTTCCAACGGCAGTACCGACTGCTTGTAGGCAGCGTCCTGGGCGTCGAACACGCTGGTGCTTGGCATCGACACGACGCGGACCTTGCGGCCCTGCTCGCTGAGCTTGTCGAACGCCTGAACGGCCAGGCCCACTTCGGAGCCGGTGGCGATCAGGATCAGCTCAGGCTCGCCGGCGCAGTCCTTGAGCACGTAGCCGCCACGGGCGATGTCGGCGATCTGCTGGGCGCTGCGTTCCTGGTGCTGCAGGTTCTGGCGCGAGAAGATCAGCGCCGAAGGGCCGTCCTTGCGCTCCAGGGCGGCTTTCCAGGCCACGGCCGACTCGACCGCGTCACCCGGACGCCAGGTGTCCAGGTTCGGCGTGCTGCGCAGGCTGGTCAGTTGCTCGATCGGCTGGTGGGTCGGTCCGTCTTCGCCCAGACCGATGGAGTCGTGGGTATAGACGTGGATGACGCGCTGCTTCATCAGCGCCGACATGCGCACCGCATTGCGGGCATATTCCATGAACATCAGGAAGGTGGCGCCGTAAGGCACCAGACCGCCGTGCAGGGCCACGCCGTTCATGATGGCGGTCATGCCGAACTCGCGCACGCCGTAGAACACGTAGTTGCCGCTGGCGTCATTGGCCTCGACGCCCTTGCAACCTTTCCACAGGGTCAGGTTGGAACCGGCCAGGTCCGCCGAACCACCGAGGAACTCGGGCAGCAGCGGGCCGAAGGCGTTGAGGGTGTTCTGGCTGGCCTTGCGGCTGGCGATGGTTTCGCCCTTGGCGGCGACTTCATTGATGTAGGCGTGGGCCTTCTCGGCGAAATCGGCCGGCAGGTCGCCAGCAGCGCGGCGCTTGAACTCGGCGGCGAGTTCAGGGAAGGCCTTGGCGTAGGCGTCGAAACGCTGGTTCCACTCGGCTTCGGCCTTGGCACCGGCTTCCTTGGCGTCCCACTCGGCGTAGATGTCGGCCGGGATTTCGAACGGGCCGTGGTTCCAGTTCAGCTCCTTGCGGGCCAGGGCGATTTCGTCGTTGCCCAGCGGCGCGCCGTGGCAGTCTTCCTTGCCCTGCTTGTTCGGCGAGCCGAAACCGATGATGGTCTTGCAGCAGATGAGGGTCGGACGGTCGCTCTTGCGCGCGGTCTCGATCGCCATCTTGATTTCTTCGGCGTCGTGGCCGTTGACGTTGCGGATCACCTGCCAGTTGTAGGCTTCGAAACGCGCCGGGGTGTTGTCGGTGAACCAGCCGTGCACTTCGCCGTCGATGGAGATGCCGTTGTCGTCGTAGAAGGCGATCAGCTTGTTCAGGCCCAGGGTGCCGGCCAGCGAGGCGACTTCGTGGGAAATACCTTCCATCATGCAGCCATCGCCCAGGAACACGTAGGTGTTGTGATCGACGATGTCGTGGCCTTCACGGTTGAACTGGGCCGCCAGCACTTTCTCTGCGAGGGCGAAACCGACAGCGTTGGCGATACCCTGGCCGAGCGGGCCGGTGGTGGTCTCGACGCCCGGGGTGTAGCCGTATTCCGGGTGGCCCGGGGTGCGGCTGTGCAGTTGGCGGAACGCCTTCAGGTCATCGATGGACAGGTCGTAGCCGGTCAGGTGCAACAGCGAATAGATGAGCATCGAACCATGGCCGTTGGACAGCACGAAGCGGTCGCGGTCGGCGAAATTCGGGTTGCTCGGGTTGTGCTTGAGGTAGTCGCGCCAAAGCACTTCGGCGATATCCGCCATGCCCATGGGGGCACCTGGGTGGCCGCTGTTGGCCTTTTGCACGGCATCCATGCTGAGGGCACGAATGGCGTTGGCACGATCACGACGGCTGGGCATCGCTTATCTCCTGAGGCTTGAATAAGTAGTGAAACGAAAAAAGGCGGCCATTTTCGCCCACTGGGGGCCTCCGGGGCAATGACGGATGGTCGCAGTCGGGGATTTTTCCTGTGATTGGAGGGCACTTCGGGTAAAAAACTCGAGATCGGCTTCGTGCTTTTCGCGGGTGAACCCGCTCCCACGGATTCCAAAGCCTGGTATCGGCCACCCATCAGCCAATATCAAAACTTTTTGATATTGGCTTGCCAGGACAACGATGCCTGTCTAGACTGCCGCCCCATGAACCTGCGTGCGCAAGCGATCCCCCAGCGAAGCGATACACTGGCTGCCCTGTGCAAGGCCAGTGGCGATGCGCTGCGCCTGAATGTCCTGCGCGCCCTGGCCAGCGATTCGTTCGGCGTGCTGGAGCTGGCGCAGATCTTCGACATCGGCCAGTCCGGCATGAGCCACCACCTCAAGGTGCTGGCCCAGGCGGAACTGGTGGCCACGCGCCGCGAAGGCAACGCGATCTTCTATCGCCGCGCCCTGCCCGACAGCCTGCGCCAAGGCGGACGCCTGCATGCGGCCCTGCTCGAGGAAATCGACGAACTGGCCCTGCCGGACGACGTGCAGGCGCGTATTGCCCAGGTGCAACAACGCCGCGCGGCCACCAGCCAGGACTTTTTCCAGCGCGTCGAAGAAAAATTCCGTGCCCAGCAGGACCTGATCGCCGGTGTACCGCAATACCGCGAAAGCCTGCTGGCCCTGCTCGACAAGTTGAGCTTTGGCAGCGACGCCAGCGCCCTGGAGGTTGGCCCCGGCGATGGCGGCTTCCTGCCTGATCTGGCGCAGCGCTTCGCTCAGGTCACGGCGATGGACAACAGCCCGACCATGCTCGAACTGGCTCGCCAGGTCTGCGAACGTGAAGGCCTGGATAATGTAATCCTGCAGTTGGCCGATGCACTGGGTGCAACGGATGTGGAAGCCGACTGCGTTGTGCTGAACATGGTCCTGCACCATTTCAGCGACCCGGCCCTGGCCTTGCGCCTGCTGGCCAAACGGGTGAAAGCGGGCGGCAGCCTGCTGGTCACCGAGCTGTGCAGCCATAACCAGGGGTGGGCGCGGGACGCCTGCGGCGACCTCTGGCTGGGCTTCGAGCAGGACGACCTGGCCCGCTGGGCCAATGCTGCGGGGCTGACTCCCGGGGACAGCCTCTATGTTGGCTTGCGTAACGGTTTCCAGATTCAGGTCCGTCATTTCCAGCGGGCCGCTGGCGACACACACATCGGTAAATTTTAGGAACCCCTCGAGATGAGCGAATACTCCCTTTTCACTTCCGAGTCCGTGTCCGAAGGGCATCCGGACAAGATCGCCGACCAGATTTCCGACGCGGTCCTGGACGCAATCATCGCCCAGGACAAATACGCCCGCGTAGCCTGTGAAACCTTGGTCAAGACCGGTGTCGCCATCATCGCCGGCGAAGTCACCACCTCGGCCTGGGTCGATCTGGAAGACCTGGTGCGCAAGGTCATCATCGACATCGGCTACAACAGCTCCGACGTCGGCTTCGACGGCGCCACCTGCGCCGTGATGAACATCATCGGCAAGCAGTCGGTGGACATCGCCCAGGGCGTCGATCGCTCCAAGCCGGAAGACCAGGGAGCAGGCGACCAGGGCCTGATGTTCGGCTACGCCAGCAACGAAACCGAAGTGCTGATGCCTGCGCCAATCTGCTTCTCGCACCGCCTGGTCGAGCGCCAGGCCGAAGCGCGCAAGTCCAAGCTGCTGCCATGGCTGCGCCCGGACGCCAAGTCCCAGGTCACCTGCCGCTACGAGAATGGCAAGGTGGTCGGCATCGACGCGGTGGTCCTGTCGACCCAGCACAACCCTGAAGTGTCGCAGAAAGACCTGCAGGAAGCGGTGATGGAACTGATCGTCAAGCACACCCTGCCGGCCGAACTGCTGCACAAGGACACCCAGTACCACATCAACCCGACCGGCAACTTCATCATCGGCGGCCCGGTGGGCGACTGCGGCCTGACCGGTCGCAAGATCATCGTCGACTCCTACGGCGGCATGGCCCGTCACGGTGGTGGCGCGTTCTCCGGCAAGGACCCTTCCAAGGTCGACCGTTCCGCAGCCTACGCCGGTCGCTACGTGGCCAAGAACATCGTTGCCGCAGGCCTGGCCGAGCGTTGCGAGATCCAGGTTTCCTACGCCATCGGCGTAGCCCAACCGACCTCCATCTCGATCAACACCTTCGGGACCGGCAAGGTGTCCGACGACAAGATCATCCAGCTGGTGCGCGAGTGCTTCGACCTGCGCCCCTACGCGATCACCACCATGCTCGACCTGCTGCACCCGATGTACCAGGAGACGGCCGCCTACGGTCACTTCGGCCGTGAGCCGCAGCAGAAGACCGTGGGTGACGACACCTTCACCACCTTCACCTGGGAGCGCACCGACCGCGCCGCCGCCCTGCGCGACGCCGCCGGCCTGTAAGCCTCCTACAGCAGTAACGGAAAGCCCCTGCCGAGCAATCAGCAGGGGCTTTTTTGTGACACATCACCTGACAGTCCTGTCCCGGCACACCTGAACATCGGCGCCTAGGCTGAGCCCTTCCTCCTGCCATGCAAGGATGCTGGCCATGTCGATTCGCTTGCTCACCCTACTGCTACTCATCGCCTTCAGCTCAGCAGCGTTGGCCACCCCCTGCCCCGATTGGCCGCCACGGCGCGCCACCGATGAAATCGCACAATTGCGCCAGACCCTCGCCGAATGGGACGACCGCTACCATCGCCAGGGTATTGCCACAGTGGCCGATGAACTCTACGACCAGAGCCGGCATCGGCTGGAGCACCTGCAAGGCTGTTTCGGACAACCTCATCGCGACTCGCCACTGGCCACGGCCGCAGGTCCACATGCCCACCCGGTGGCACATACCGGCGTTGCCAAGCTGGCCGACGAAGCCGCTGTAGGCCAATGGTTGCAGGGCCGGCAGGCTGTCTGGATACAACCCAAGGTCGACGGCGTCGCGGTGTCGCTGATCTACCGACAGGGACGCCTGAGCACGCTGCTCAGCCGCGGCGATGGTGTGCACGGCCACGACTGGAGCCGGCATATCCCGCACCTGCGTGTCGACATACGGCAACTATCCGGGCCGCACGACCTTGTGCTCCAAGGTGAGCTGTACTGGCAGCTCGAAGACCATGTGCAGGCACAGGCAGGTTCGGTCAACGCTCGTGGCATCGTCGCCGGCCTGCTGGCACGCAAGCAACTGCCTGCGGACCAGGCCGCAGGGATCGGGCTGTTCGTCTGGGACTGGCCCGAGGGTCCCGAAAACCAGGCGCAGCGCCTGGCCCAGCTGGAAGCGCTGGGCTTTGCTGACAGCCGCCGCCTGAGCGTGCCGATCGACAACCTCGAACAAGCGGCCCACTGGCGCCAACACTGGTACCGCTCACCCCTGCCGTTCGCCACCGATGGCGTGATTCTGCGCCAGGACAGCCGTCCGCCCGCCACGCGCTGGCGGGCCCAGGCGCCTTACTGGATCGCTGCCTGGAAATACCCCTACCGCCAGGTGCTGACCGAAGTGCGCCAGGTCAGCTTCCGCATCGGCCGCAGCGGCCGCATCACCCCGCTGCTGGAGGTTCAGCCTGTAAAGCTGGACGACCGCCTCGTTCGCCAGGTCAGCCTCGGCTCGCTGCAGCGCTGGCAGCAACTGGATATCCGCCCCGGAGACCAGGTGGCGGTGAGCCTGGCCGGGCTCACCATCCCGCGGTTCGAAAGTGTGGTGCTGCGCAGTCTGCAGCGCGTCCCCGTCGCAGTACCCGACCCAGGCCGCTACCACCCGCTCAGTTGCTGGACACCTCGCGACGACTGCAGCCAACAGTACCTTGCTCGCCTCACGTGGCTCTCGGGCAAGCAAGGGTTGAACATGCCAGGCCTGGGCCCCGGCACCTGGCAGTTACTCACCGAGCAAGGCCTGGGCGACACCCTGACCCGCTGGCTGGAGCTTGGCCACGATGACCTGCTGCAGGTCCCGGGGATTGGCAGCGTACGCGCCGAAAAACTGCATCGGGCCTTCATGACGGCCCGCACACAGCCTTTCGAACGCTGGCTGCGCGCCCTGGGTGTTCCGGCCCCAAGTAACCTGCGCCTGGGCCCGGACTGGCAGACACTGGCCAGCCGAAACATTGAGCAATGGCTTGCCGAACCTGGGGTTGGCCGTGGCAGGGCCGGGCAGTTGCGGGCCTTTTTCGCCCATGAGGAAGTGCTGGCCGTGGCCGGAGAACTGCGTCGGCATGCAATAGAGGGTTTCTAATTTTCGCAGATCAGGGCAGCATTTCCGTTTCTGCCGCCTCCCGACTGGAGCCCTTCATGAAACTGCTCTCGACCTTCATTCTGTCTTCCGCACTGGGCCTGGTCGCCAACAGCGCCCTGGCCGCAGAGGTACAGCCGGAGCTGACCGGCTGCGCCGCCAAGCGCCAGGCCATCAGCACCCAGATCGAGCAAGCCCGCGCCCACGGCAACGCCGATCAGCAGGCGGGCCTGGAAAAGGCACTGAGCGAAGTCACCGAACACTGCACCGATGCGGGCCTGCGCAAGGAACGCGAGCAGAAGGTGCTCGATGCCCGCCACGAGGTGAACCAGCGCACCAAGGACCTGGACAAGGCCATGAAAAAAGGTGACGCGGAAAAGATCAACAAGCGCAAGGAGAAGCTCGCCGAGGCGAAGAAAGAACTGCAGGAAGCGGTCGACGAGCTCGAACGCTGAGGCCAGCGGCAAGCGCGGCCGCTCCCACACAGGGCACTGCAGATCATCAATGATTGCGAAACTCGGTATGACAGGCCTTGCACGCCGCCTCGACGCGGTCCATCGGCGCCTTCAGCCCAGCCGCATCCAGTGGCTGGCTGCGGGTCACACCGACCAGCTCGCTGGTAACACCCTCGAGCTGGCGGGCCAGGTCATGAAACCGCGCCTGGCGCTCCCAGACCTCAGGCCGGGCGCTGCTGTCCCCCCCGTCACGCGCCTGCGGGAAGTGCTGCCAGGGTTCGTGGGCCAGGGTATCGAGCTTCACCGCCCCCTCGGCGAACCTCATCCCGTCGAACGGCAAGCGGCCGCGCAACATACCGCCCAGGTCTTCGCTGGTCTTGAGCATGTCCTTGAAGATCGCCTTGCGCTGGCCCAATGGCGAGTTCGGATCGACACGCTCGCAAGCGGTCAGGGCCAGGGTGGCGAGCAGCACTACGGTCAATCGCTTGAACATCACGGTCTCTTCGGCCTGCATGAACGGGTCGCCAGTATCGCTGCCCGCCGGGTAAAGACCAATAGCCACACAAAAGACAAGGGCGATTTTTCATCTCTGCCCGCAACAGGACCCTGCTTATGAAATCTGCTTTGCGCCCTCTCGCCTGGGCACTCCCGGCCCTGGCCCTGCTGGCCGGCTGCAACGGCGGTGAGGGTACAAAACCTGAGCCCCACGCCATCGCCACCTATGCCGATGCCACCTGGCAAGATTTGCCGAGTGTCACTGACACCGACCTGGTCGCAGGCTTCCAGGCCTGGCGCAACGGCTGCGAGAAACTCAAGCGTGATCCGGTGTGGGCCGCTACCTGCAATGCCGCTGCCGGAGTACCGGCAGACGCCGCCCAGGTGCGCGCCTTCCTGCAACAGAATCTGCAGGTCTATGGTCTGCGCTCTGCAGAAAACAACGCCAATGGCCTGATCACCGGCTACTACGAACCGGTCTATCCCGGCAGCCTGACACGTACGGCAAAGGCCAGTGTCCCGGTCTATGGTCCGCCCGACGACATGATCGTGGTCGACCTGGCCAGCGTATACCCCGAACTCAAGGGCAAACGCCTGCGCGGTCGTCTCGAAGGTCGCGTGCTCAAGCCCTACGACACCGCCGAAGTGATCAACCGCCAGGGTGTGAAGGCGCCGGTGCTGGCCTGGCTGACCGACCCGATGGACCTGCAGTTCCTGCAGATCCAGGGTTCCGGTCGCGTGCAACTGGAAAGCGGTCGCCAACTGCGCCTGGGCTATGCCGACCAGAACGGCCACCCTTACCGACCGATTGGCCGCTGGCTGGTGGACCAGGGCCAATTGAAAAAAGAAGACGTGACCATGGGCAGCATCCACGCCTGGGCCCAGGCCAACCCCCAGCGGGTGCCGGAGCTGCTGGCGAGCAACCCGAGCTATGTGTTCTTCGCCGCAGGCCCCGACAGCAACGAAGGCCCGCGCGGCTCGCTCAACGTGCCATTGACCGCAGGCTACAGCGTGGCCATCGACCGCAAGGTGATTCCGCTGGGCAGCCTGCTGTGGCTGTCCACCACCCGGCCGGATGGCTCGCCGGTGGTGCGCCCGGTGGGTGCGCAAGACACCGGCGGCGCGATCACCGGCGAAGTGCGCGCCGACTTGTTCTGGGGCACCGGCCCCGAGGCCGGCGAGCTGGCAGGCAACATGAAGCAGCAAGGACAGATCTGGATGCTGTGGCCCAAGGGGGCTGCCCTGCCTGAAGTGCCGAAGGTGCCGTGATCGGTGGTGAAGCTATCGCGGGCTTGCCCCGCGATGGCTTCACGCCGATACGACGAACAACGACACGATCAACGCCAACCCGGCAAACCACACCAGCGAGCGCAACGCCGCCCAGTCCGCCAGGTAACAGATGATGTACAGCAGCCGGCTGGTGATATACAGCACCGCCAGTACATCCTGGGTCACTTGCTCGGCGTTACCGACGATATCGGCCACCAGCACCGCTGCGGCGAAGGCAGGAAACGCCTCGTAGCCGTTCTGCTGCGCCGCATTAGCGCGCCGAGGCAAGCCTGAGAGCGTGTCGAGAAAGGCTCGCGGATCATGGTTGTCGCTCAAGCCAAAACGGCCACTGGCGACTTTGGCGATCAATGCGCACAACGGCGGCAGGACCAGGGCGATCAGGATGCACCACAGGGCAACGGTCATGGACTGGCTCCTCGTTCAGAAAGGTCAGAGCTTCATCACCAGCATGCCTGCCAGGACCAGCCCGCAAGCTAAGAGTCTCGGACCGCCAAAAGGTTCTTTGAGGTAGCGCATGCCCAACAGCACCACCAGGATCACACTGACCTCCCGCAGCGCCGCCGCCTCGGCCACCGACCCCAGGTGCATGGCCCACAGCACCAGGGCGTAACTCAGCAATACACACAGCCCCACCGCCAACCCAAGCCGCCACTGGCTGCGCCAGAACTGCACGAAGGGTTCACGTCGGGCCACGCCTGCCAGCACCGGGAACGGCCAGGCACTCAGCAGCGTAAGCCAGACCAGGTAGTCCCAGGGTTTACCCCACAGGCGCACCGCCTGGCCGTCGAACCAGGTGTAACAGCCGATGCACAGGCCGATCAGCGCCACCACCGGCAGCATCGACCAGGGCAGCCGATCACCGCCACCGCCCTGCCAGAGCAGACACGCCATGCCGCAGGGGATCAGCAGAATGCCAATGATCTGCTGGTTGCTCAGCGATTCACCGGCAAAGGCCAGGGTTAGCCCCAGCACCACCAGCGGCGACAATCCCCGCATCAGAGGATAGACCAGGCCCAGGTCACCGACCCGGTAGGCCTTGATCAACAGGACACGATAGGCCTGCTCGGCCAGCGCCGAGGCCAACAGCCATGGCCAGATCGCCGCCGGAGGGGGCTCGACGAACGCCACCGCCAGCACCGCGAAGACCAGCGCCACCGCGTCCATGCTGGCGATTACCAGCAGGCGCTCGGCGCTGAACTTGATGAGGGTGTTCCAGGTGGCATGCAGCAGGGCGGCGATCAGGACGAGGGAAGTTGCCAGCACGCGTGGAGTTCCTTGGACAAGACTCGAGTCACTATATACGCGATCCGGGCAGCGCTTGCAGGAGCGGGTTTGCCCGCGAAACATACACCGCGGTGCAGGGCACCGGCCAAGCCGGTGTTCGCGGGCAAGCCCGCTCCTACACAGAAGGATGAGCTGGCCGTCGGATGTGAACCAGACAGTTGCTCCTACAGGGCCGCTTCAGCGGTGAATTGAGGAACGATCCTTATAATTCCGGTCATAAGGTGTGTCCCGAGCGCTCCGTCAGGCCATCAAAGAACTGCCCGAGCCCTTCGGGTTACGACTTGGAAGCCATTGTCACAGGATTCAGGATGCTTGAATTAGTTGCCGCGTTCATCTGCCTCACCACCCTCCTCACCTATGTGAACTACCGTTTCATCGGCCTGCCGCCCGCCATCGGCGTGATGGTCACCGCCCTGTTGTTCTCACTGATCCTGCAGGGCCTGAGCCTGATCGGCTTCCCCGGCCTGGAGGAACGCGTCGAAGGCCTGATGAACCAGATCGACTTCAATGACCTGCTGATGCACTGGATGCTGTCGTTCCTGCTGTTCGCGGGCGCTTTGCACGTCAACCTCGGCGACCTGCGCAGCTACCGCTGGCCAATCGGCCTGCTCGCCACCATCGGCGTACTGATCGCCACCGTGGTGATCGGCTACCTCGCCCACTGGGTGTTCGCGATGTTCGGCTGGGACGTACCGCTGATCTACTGCCTGCTGTTCGGCGCACTGATCTCGCCGACCGACCCCATCGCGGTGCTCGGTGCACTGCGTACCGCCAACGCCTCCAAACCGCTGAAGACCACCATCGTCGGCGAGTCGCTGTTCAACGACGGCACTGCGGTGGTGGTGTTCACCGTGCTGCTGGGCATCATCCAGCTCGGCGAGACGCCGAGCGTTTCCGACACCGCCATCCTGTTCGCCCGCGAAGCCGTAGGCGGCGTGGTGTTCGGTGGGCTGATCGGCTACGCCACCTACCGCATGATCAAGAGCATCGAGCAGTATCAGGTCGAGGTGATGCTGACCCTGGCGCTGGTGATCGGCGGCTCGGCCATGTGCTACGAACTGCACGTGTCGGCGCCAATCGCCATGGTGGTAGCCGGCCTGATCATCGGCAACCTGGGGCGTAACCTGGCGATGAACGATATGACCCGTCGTTACATGGACGGTTTCTGGGAGCTGATCGACGACATGCTCAATGCCCTGCTCTTCGCCCTGATCGGCCTGGAGCTGTTGCTGCTGCCGTTCAACTGGCTGCACCTGGCAGCGGGTGGCGTGCTTGCGGTCGCGGTGCTGGCATCGCGCCTGTTGACCGTGGCACCAGCCATCGTCTTGCTGCGGCGCTGGCGCGAAGTGCCACGTGGCACGGTGCGGGTATTGACCTGGGGAGGCTTGCGCGGGGGCGTATCGGTGGCCCTGGCGCTGTCGCTGCCGGTGGGAGACGAACGCGACCTGTTGCTGTCGATCACCTACATCGTGGTGCTGTCGTCGATCCTGGTGCAGGGGCTGACAATCGGCAAGGTGGTGCGCCGGGTAAGCGCCCAGCCGTGATTACAACGGCGCACTCCGCGAGCAAGCCCGCGAAGTGCGCCGCACGGTTTCCAGCACTACTCCACCGCCGAATCCGGGAACTGATCCTGGATGTACTTGATCTCGGTGCGCCCGTGCGGTGCCGGCAGGCCATCCTCGCCCAGATTGACGAAGACCATCTTGTCGACGGTGAGGATGCTCTTGCGGGTGATCTTGTTGCGCACTTCGCACTGCAGGGTGATCGAGGTGCGACCGAACTCGGTGGCGGTGATACCCAGCTCGATGATCTCGCCCTGGCGCGAGGCGCTGACGAAGTTGATCTCGGAGATATACTTGGTCACCACCCGCTGGTTGCCCAACTGGACGATGGCGTAGATCGCCGCTTCCTCGTCGATCCAGCGCAGCAGGCTGCCACCGAACAGGGTGCCGTTGGGATTGAGGTCTTCGGGTTTTACCCATTTGCGCGTGTGGAAATTCATTACAACTCCTGACGTGCCTGACTGACATGGGGCAATGATGGCAGACCCACCGGCCCGCCTCCATTGAACATCGACTATCGTCGCGATAAATCGACAGAAAGTCTTGGGTGTGTCACACAGCCGCGGCTATAATCTCGCCGTTTCCAATGGCCACCCGCTGCGGTGGTCATCCCGCCACCTGTCCGAGGGGCGCTGCAGCAGGTTCACCTGTCAGGCTCGGATGGGGCGTTGTCCGCTCCTGCGGACGCTCAACGCACAACGGCGCCCATTCGCACACTACGAATGGAGGCTCTTCATGAGCGCTGTAAACACGCCCGCTGGTTTTTCCGACTTCAAGGTCGCCGACATTTCCCTGGCCGACTGGGGCCGCAAGGAAGTCATCATCGCCGAATCGGAAATGCCCGCACTGATGGGCCTGCGCCGCAAGTATCAAGCCGAGCAACCGCTCAAGGGCGCTAAGATCATCGGCTGCATCCACATGACCATCCAGACCGCCGTGCTGATCGAGACCCTCGTCGCCCTGGGCGCCGAAGTGCGCTGGTCGTCCTGCAACATCTTCTCCACCCAGGACCAGGCTGCCGCCGCCATCGCCGCTGCCGGCATCCCGGTATTCGCCTGGAAAGGTGAAACCGAGCAGGAGTACGAGTGGTGCATCGAGCAGACCATCCTCAAAGATGGCCAGCCATGGGACGCCAACATGGTCCTGGACGACGGCGGTGACCTGACCGAAATCCTGCACAAGAAATACCCGGCCATGCTGGACAAGATCCACGGCGTGACCGAAGAGACCACCACTGGCGTGCACCGCCTGTTGGACATGCTGGCCAAGGGCGAGCTGAAAGTCCCGGCGATCAACGTCAACGACTCGGTCACCAAGAGCAAGAACGACAACAAGTACGGCTGCCGTCACAGCCTGAACGACGCCATCAAGCGCGGCACCGACCACCTGCTGTCGGGCAAGCAGGCCCTGGTGATCGGCTACGGCGACGTGGGCAAGGGCTCGGCCCAGTCCCTGCGCCAGGAAGGCATGATCGTCAAGGTCACCGAAGTCGATCCGATCTGCGCCATGCAGGCCTGCATGGACGGCTTCGAAGTGGTCTCGCCGTTCAAGGACGGTATCAACACCGGTACCGAAGCCGGCATCAACAAGGACCTGCTGGGCCGCATCGACCTGATCGTCACCACCACCGGTAACGTCAACGTCTGCGACGCCAACATGCTCAAGGCCCTGAAAAAGCGTGCAGTGGTCTGCAACATCGGTCACTTCGACAACGAGATCGACACCGCCTTCATGCGCAAGAACTGGGCATGGGAAGAGGTCAAGCCGCAGGTGCACAAGATCCACCGCACCGGCGCCGGCACCTTCGATCCGCAGAATGACGACTACCTGATCCTGCTGGCCGAAGGCCGTCTGGTGAACCTGGGCAACGCCACTGGCCACCCGAGCCGCATCATGGACGGCTCGTTCGCCAACCAGGTACTGGCGCAGATCTTCCTGTTCGAGCAGAAGTTCGCCGAGCTGCCTGCCGCGAAGAAGGCCGAGCGCCTGACCGTCGAAGTGCTGCCCAAGAAGCTCGACGAAGAAGTGGCCCTGGAAATGGTCCGCGGCTTCGGCGGCGTGGTTACCCAGCTGACCCCGCAGCAGGCCGAGTACATCGGCGTGACTGTCGAAGGCCCGTTCAAGCCCGACGCGTACCGCTACTAAGCGGCATGCGGCGCGCATTGCGCGCCGCAGCAGCGCAAGGATCTTGAACTACGCCCAAGCCAGATCGGCCATCACCGATCTGGCTTTTATTTGCAGCCTGACGCTTGAGGCACGCTGCCAGAGGAACGACCGATGTCCCAGGAACGCCGCTACAGTTTCGAGTTCTTCCCGACCAAGACCGATGCCGGTCACGAAAAACTCATGGCCGTTGCCCGTCAACTGGCCACCTATAACCCCGACTTCTTCTCCTGCACCTACGGCGCCGGCGGCTCGACCCGCGATCGCACGCTGAACACCGTGCTGCAACTGGAAAACGAAGTGAAAGTCCCTGCAGCCCCGCACCTGTCGTGCGTCGGCGACAGCAAGGACGACCTGCGCGCCCTGATCGCCGAATACAAGGCGGCCGGGATCAAGCGCATCGTCGCCCTGCGCGGCGATCTGCCGTCCGGCATGGGCATGGCCAGTGGCGAGCTGCGCCACGCCAGCGACCTGGTCGAATTCATCCGCCAGGAAACCGGTGACCACTTCCACCTGGAAGTCGCCGCCTACCCCGAAATGCACCCACAGGCGCACAATTTCGAGGACGACCTGGCCAACTTCGTACACAAGGTCAAGGCCGGTGCCGACAGCGCCATCACCCAATACTTCTTCAACGCCGACAGCTACTTCTACTTCGTCGAGCGCGTACAGAAGCTGGGCGTGGACATTCCGGTAGTGCCCGGCATCATGCCGATCACCAACTACAGCAAGCTGGCGCGCTTCTCCGACGCCTGCGGTGCCGAGATCCCACGCTGGATCCGAAAGCAACTGGAGGCCTACGGCGACGATGCCGCCAGTATCCAGGCATTCGGCGAAGAAGTGATCAGCACCATGTGCGAAGAGCTGCTGCAAGGCGGTGCGCCGGGCCTGCACTTCTATACCCTGAACCAGGCCGAGCCGAGCCTGGCGATCTGGAACAACCTAAAGCTGCCACGCTGACACCTTTTGGTAACAAAAATTTCAGCAATGATTAAGGCTCCGAACGTAGATTGGAGCCTTGATCATTCAAGCTGATACCAGGTTTCCCTCGATGCAGCCGTGCAACTGTGACACCCCGCAACTCGTCTACCTCGCCTTCGGCCCGGCTACCTATCACCAGGAAGCGTGCTTCAGCATCGTCAGCGCCCTGGCCAACCTGCGCAAGACGCCAGGTGAAGCCATGGACATCCAGGTCTACACCGACAACCCCGAACCCTACGCCAAGCTGCCCGTCACCGTGCACCTGCTCGATGAGCACACGCGTACAACGTGGAATCAGCCCCACGGCTATCACTTCCGCAGCAAGCATGTGCTGCTGCGCCAGGTCCTCGAACAACACCCGCGCGCGGTCCTGATCGACACCGACACCTTCTTCCGCCAGTCGCCGATCGAACTGTTCCGCCGGGTCAAGCCAGGCGCGGTGCTCTGCAACGCCATCGACGGACGCTACGGCGAAAACCGGAAGTGCCTGCTGTACAAGAACCTGCTGACCCTCCTGCAGCAACGTGGCCTGGCCGACTGCCAGATGCCGCTGGTCAACTCCGGCGTCATCGGCCTGACTGCACAGGACGCAACGACCCTGGACCACTCCATCGCCCTGATGGACGAGCTCTATCCCCTGGCGCGCGAGGCCTATACGCTCGAGGAGTTCTGCCTGGCGGTCGCCGCCTACCGCAAGCTGCAACTGGCCACCTGCACCGACGTCATCCACCACTATTGGAGCCGCAAGGCGCAGTTCCGTGCCAAGATCCAGGCGTGGCTGCGCAAGCACGGCGACGATCCGCTCGGCGAAGCCGCGCTGGCCGACATCACGCTGGTCAACGACCAACTGCCTCGCCCACCCACGCTGCACCGCCTCGGTTACAAGGCCATGAGCCTGACGCTACCCAGTCGTCACCGCCAGTTCGCTCGCGAACTGCTCTATGGCTGCTATCCCTACGACAACGAATTCGACCGCGCCTGCGCCACGGCGTGGTGGGACAAGGCCCTGGAAAACTTCAATCAGCGTCAGGGTGGCATGAGCCCCGAGCAATTGCGCGAATGCTTGCGCCAACCCGGCCTTCGTCTGTCGCTAGGCTCACGCCACAAGGATATCGAGCGGCATCTGATCGACGCACAGCAAGCCTGAGCACAGCCCTGCTGACCACCCTGGAGCGCGCCTGTACTGCCCTGCAGACGCGCAACGCAAACATCGATGGACATTTTCTCGACACCGTTGAGCAGCAGGATCGCAGCACTTCGCGATAGCTCTGTTATACTCGGGCCTTCCCGCCCGGCTCACGCCCGGACGCTCGGCCTCGCAACAGGCATCTCGACCAGCAGCGACGCACACTCAAGTGCCCGCCCGCCGCCTCCAGGATGCGCAGTGTAAGCCCAGCTGGACCGGACGCGATCGCATCCCACCGATGCCCGTCGCGCCAGGCAGAACATCCCACAGGGCTCAGCCCAAACGAGAACAGGATTGCCCATGTCCTTTGCTTCCCTCGGTCTCTCCGAGGCACTTGTCCGCGCTATCGAGGCTGCGGGCTACACCCAGCCTACCCCGGTGCAACAGCGGGCCATTCCCGCCGTGTTGCAAGGCCGCGACCTGATGGTCGCCGCGCAGACTGGCACTGGTAAAACCGGTGGCTTCGCCCTGCCGATCCTCGAGCGCCTGTTCCCGGGTGGCCACCCTGACAAATCGCAGCGTCACGGCCCGCGCCAACCGCGCGTCCTGGTCCTGACCCCAACCCGCGAACTGGCCGCACAGGTCCACGACAGCTTCAAGATCTACGCCCGCGACCTGAACTTCATCAGCGCCTGCATCTTCGGCGGCGTCGGCATGAACCCGCAGATCCAGGCGATGGCCAAGGGTGTCGACGTTCTGGTCGCCTGCCCGGGCCGCCTGCTCGACCTGGCCGGCCAAGGCAGCGTCGATCTGTCCAAGGTGGAAATTCTCGTTCTGGACGAAGCCGACCGCATGCTCGACATGGGCTTCATCCATGACGTGAAGAAAGTCCTCGCACGCCTGCCGGCCAAGCGCCAGAACCTGCTGTTCTCGGCGACCTTCTCCAAGGACATCACCGACCTCGCCGACAAGTTGCTGCACAACCCCGAGCGCATCGAGGTCACGCCGCCCAATACCACCGTCGAGCGTATCGAGCAGCGCGTCTACCGCCTGCCCGCCAGCCACAAGCGTGCGCTGCTGGCCCACCTGATCACCCTCGGCGCCTGGGAACAGGTGCTGGTCTTCACCCGTACCAAGCACGGCGCCAACCGCCTTGCCGAGTACCTCGAAAAGCACGGTCTGACCGCTGCCGCGATCCACGGCAACAAGAGCCAGAATGCGCGCACCAAGGCTCTGGCCGACTTCAAGGCCAACAGCGTGCGGGTGCTGGTCGCCACTGACATCGCCGCCCGCGGCCTGGACATCGACCAGTTGCCGCACGTGGTCAACTTCGAACTGCCCAACGTCGAGGAAGACTACGTTCACCGCATCGGTCGTACTGGCCGTGCCGGCCGCTCCGGTGAAGCCATTTCGCTGGTGGCACCTGACGAAGAGAAGCTGCTCAAGAGCATCGAGCGGGTGACCAAGCAGAGGATCCCGGATGGCGACCTGATGGGCTTCGATGCCTCGCAGGTCGAGGCCGAGAAACCCGAGGTGCGCGAGCGCCAGCAGAATAACGGCCGCGGCGGGCGCAACCAGCAGCAACGTGCCGAAGGCAGCAAGGAAGGCAGCGGCGGGCGCAAGGACAAGGGCAAGGACAAAGGCAAGGCCAAGCAACAGGCCGCCGACAAACCTGCCGACAAGGCCACTGCGGGCGACAAGCCACAGCAGAAGAAGCAGGAACCACGCAAGCAGCGCGACAACAAGAAGCCGCGTCAGCAGCAGGCCGGCCAGGCCCAGGGCAATGTCCCCAAAGTCCCTGCCGATCGCGACCCGGAAGAATTCCTGGACGACGATATCGACAACTTCGGTAACCGCGCCGACTACGTCAGCCCTTACCAGAACGGCAAGAACCAGGGCCGCAACCGTCGCCCAGGCGGCAACGGCGGCCAGGCTCAAGGCCAGGGGCAGCGTTCGGGTTCGGGCCAGCCTCGCAGCAACAACGGTGGCGGCGGCCAGCGCCAGGGCGGCCAGGGCTCTGGCGAGAAGCGTCCCCGCAACAACAATGGTGGTGGTGCACGCCGTGATGGCAACCCAGGCCGCGCGCGCCGGGACGACAGCAACCGCCAGGAGCCTGCCGTACGCAATCCGCGTGAGCCGCAGAGCACGCCTGTGATCATCCGCAAGGAGTCCAAGCTCGACCGTTACCCAACGCCCGAGCAACTGGATGACCTGCCGAGCCGCCCACGTGGCGAGCGTCCGGCGCTGCTGACCCGCAAGGGCTGACAGAAACGAAAAAAGGGGGGGGGGGGGGGGGGGGGGGG
>NZ_JABWRO010000060.1:0-31715 GCF_014268985.1 Pseudomonas sp. RW10S2
GCGAAGAGAACGCCGCGATATCACTGCTGCGCCGCCGTCTTCTCGAACCACTTCTGCTCGAGCTCCGCCATCCGCCCACTGTCCTTGAGCCGCTGGAGGGCATTGTTCAGCGTGCTTTCGAAGGCCGGATTGTCCTTCTGGAACGGGATCACCAGCTTCTTCTCACCAAACGTCTGGCTGGCATCCAGCGCGCTTTCAGTCGCAGGCTGTTCGCTCGCGGGTGTCAATGCGATGTCGTACTTGCCACTCTCCACGCCTGTCAGCACTTCGTCGGCGGGCGCCTCGATGAATTCCGCGCGCAGGTCCATCTCGCGGGCCAGGTCTTGGCCGAACTCGATGTCGAACCCGGTCAGGTGCTCGTTTTCCTTGAAGGCGTAGGGGGCATTGTCGGCTTGCACGGCGATGCGCAGTTCACCCCGGTCGTTGATTTCGTCGATCAGCTCTGCCTGGGCCAGGGGGCTGATGAGTACTGCCAGCAGTAGGCCAATGGTCAAACGCATGAATATCCCTTTTTATATCTCGGCAGATGAATGTCATTCGCCGTGGCTTTCTTGTTTTGCCGCGGTCGAACGCAGCCTATGACCCCGACATCGTGCTTAGGTTTACGCCGTCGCTGAAATTTTCATGCCGGCATTTTTGAACCTGCGGGCCGGTAACTGGACTATGGTGAAGTACCACCTCGCTTCGTTTAAGTGATAGCGGTCAATTGAAGTGAATGACAGGAGAAGTGAATGAAAAGCCCAGTGTCGCGTGCTGCCCTTGCCGGTCTGCTGATGGGGGCCTCGCTGTTTGCCAGCGCTGCCGATGCCTTGAAAAGCCAGGAGCCACCGAAAGACGCCAAGGTCTTCATCGTCTCCCCGGCCGATGGCGCCACGGTCGACAAGACCTTCACCGTCAAGTTCGGCATCGAGGGTATCGCGCTCAAGCCGGCTGGCGACCAGACCCCGCACTCCGGGCACCATCACCTGCTGGTGGATGTCGACAAGGCGCCTGTAGCTGACCAGCCATTGCCGACCAGCCTGATGCCCGAGGGCAACCAACCCCTGCCAGCCGGGCCGCAGGTGCTGCATTTCGGCAAGGCGCAGACCGAGGCGACCATCACCCTGACCCCGGGCAAGCACACCCTGCAACTGGTGCTGGGCGACCAGTACCATGTGCCGTTCAAGCCAAGCGTCGAGTCGAAGAAGATCACCGTCAATGTGAAGTGATGCCTGGAAGCTTCGCGGCGCTTCGGCGCCCCGATTCGACCGCGAAGCAGAACACTCGGATCGCGCAGGCAAAAAAAGGGAGGCCACCAGGGCCTCCCTTCTTCATGCAGCCATCAGGCTCAGAACAGGACGCGCGAGCGGATGGTGCCCTTGACGTGCTGCAGTTTCTCTTGCGCCAGGTCCGAGTACTCGGCGTCGACGTCGATGACCACGTAACCCACTTTCTCGTCGGTCTGCAGGAACTGACCGGAGATGTTGATGCCGTTCTCGGCGAAGACCTTGTTGATCTCGCTGAGTACGCCCGGGATGTTTTCGTGGATGTGCAGCAGGCGGTGCTTGCCCGGGTGCGCCGGCAGGGCCACTTCAGGGAAGTTGACCGAGGATACGGACGTACCGTTGTCGCTGTACTTGACCAGCTTCTCGGCCACTTCCAGGCCGATGTTGGCCTGGGCTTCGGCGGTCGAACCACCGATGTGCGGGGTCAGGATCACGTTGTCCAGGCCACGCAGCGGGCTTTCGAACTCTTCGTCGTTCGAGCGCGGCTCGACCGGGAACACGTCGATGGCGGCGCCGATCAGGTGCTTGTCCTTGATCGCGGCAGCCAGGTGATCCAGTTCGACCACGGTGCCACGGGCAGCGTTGATCAGGATCGAGCCCTTCTTCATCGCGCGGATTTCCTTCTCGCCGATCATCCACTGGGTGGATGGCAGCTCAGGCACGTGCAGCGAGACGATGTCGGCCAGGCCCAGCAGTTCGTTGAGGCTGGTGACCTGGGTGGCGTTGCCCAGAGGCAGCTTGGTCAGCGGGTCGAAGAAGTAGACCTGCATGCCGACGCTTTCGGCCAGAACCGACAGCTGGGTGCCGATCGAGCCGTAGCCGACGATGCCGAGCTTCTTGCCGCGGATCTCGAAGGAGTTGGCCGCGCTCTTGATCCAGCCACCGCGGTGGCAGGAGGCGTTCTTCTCGGGGATGCCGCGCAGCAGCAGGATGGCTTCGGCCAGCACCAGTTCGGCAACCGAACGGGTGTTGGAGTACGGCGCGTTGAACACCGCGATGCCGCGCTCGCGGGCCGCGTTCAGGTCAACCTGGTTGGTGCCGATGCAGAAGCAGCCGACCGCGACCAGTTTCTTCGCACAGTCAAAGACTTCTTCAGTCAGTTGAGTGCGCGAGCGGATGCCGATGAAGTGGGCGTCCGCGATCTTTTCCTTCAGTTGCGCATCCGGCAGTGAGCCAGTGAGGTACTCGATGTTGGTGTACCCGGCAGCCTTGAGGGTGTCCACAGCATTCTGGTGGACGCCTTCGAGAAGAAGGAACCTGATCTTGCTCTTGTCGAGAGAAGTCTTGCTCATCTGCGTAAACCTGTATCCCGGAGAAAAAATGGCGAGGGGGGCAAAGCGGCGCGGCGACGGGCCTTAGCACGATCGACGGGAGGGCTATGCTAGCATACGCGACACCGTCTGAGCTTATCCCGACAGGTGAAGAGTGCTCAGGGTGACCATGAATCATTCGAGAGTTCTGGCGATGACCCACGCTGCGGTAATTGATGAGCTGAAGACCCTGGTCGACCCTGGCAAGGTCCTGACCGACCCCGCCTCGCTCGAAGCGTACGGCAAGGACTGGACCAAGCACTACCCGCCGGCGCCGACCGCCATCGTCTTGCCCAAGACCACCGAGCAAGTCCAGGCCATCGTGCGCTGGGCCAACCGCCACAAGGTCGCGCTGGTGCCGTCCGGCGGACGCACCGGCCTGTCGGGCGCTGCGGTCGCTGCCAATGGCGAAGTCGTGGTGGCTTTCGACCAGATGAACCAGATTCTCGCCTTCAACGAATTCGACCGCACCGTGGTCTGCCAGCCGGGCGTGATCACCCGCCAGTTGCAGCAGTTCGCCGAGGACCAGGGCCTGTACTACCCGGTCGATTTCGCCTCGAGCGGATCCAGCCAGATTGGCGGCAATATCGGCACCAATGCCGGCGGGATCAAAGTCATTCGCTACGGCATGACCCGTAACTGGGTGGCAGGCCTGAAGGTCGTCACCGGCAAGGGCGAACTGCTGGAGCTCAACCGCGACCTGATCAAGAACGCCACCGGCTACGACCTGCGCCAGCTGTTCATTGGTGCCGAGGGCACCCTGGGCTTCGTGGTCGAGGCGACCATGCGCCTGGACCGCGCGCCGCGCAACCTCACGGCGATGGTGCTCGGCACGCCGGACTTCGACTCGATCATGCCGGTGCTGCACGCCTTTCAGGGCAAACTCGACCTGACCGCCTTCGAGTTCTTCTCCGACAAGGGCCTGGCCAAGATCATGGGTCGCGGCGACGTGCCGGCGCCGTTCGACACGCCATGCCCCTTCTATGCGCTGCTGGAGTTCGAGGCCAGCACCGAGGAAGTGGCCAACGAAGCCCTGGCCACCTTCGAGCACTGCGTCGAGCAGGGCTGGGTGCTCGATGGGGTGATGAGCCAGAGCGAGACGCAGCTGAAGAACCTGTGGAAGCTGCGTGAGTACCTGTCCGAGACCATCTCCCACTGGACGCCCTACAAGAACGATATTTCCGTCACCGTCTCCAAGGTGCCGGCGTTCCTGCGTGATATCGATGCGGTGGTCGGCGAACACTACCCCGACTACGAAGTCGTCTGGTACGGGCATATCGGCGACGGCAATCTGCACCTGAACATCCTCAAGCCCGATCACATGAGCAAGGACGATTTCTTCGCCTCCTGCACCAAGGTCAACAAATGGGTGTTCGAGATCGTCGAGCGCTACAACGGTTCGATCTCTGCCGAACACGGCGTGGGCATGACCAAGCGGGACTACCTCGGCTACAGCCGCTCGGCAGATGAAATCGCCTGCATGAAAGCGATAAAGGCGGTGTTCGACCCGAACGGCATCATGAATCCGGGTAAGATCTTCGCACCTGAATAAGAAAGCAGTATCCAGAGGAGTCGGCCCCATGAGTTACCAGCACCAGTACGTAGACGGCACGCGCATCCACTTCACGCTGGGCAAGGTGGTGTGCATCGGCCGCAACTACGCCGAGCATGCCAAGGAACTGGACAACCCCATCCCCAGCGAGCCGCTGCTGTTCATCAAGCCCGGCAGCTGCGTGGTGCCACTGGAAGGCGGCTTCAAGATCCCGACCGACCGCGGTTCGGTGCACTACGAGGCCGAGATTGCCGTGCTGCTGGGCAAGCCACTGTCGACCAAGCCGACAGTCGAAGAGGTGCTGGATGCCATTTCCGGCTACGCCCCGGCCCTGGACCTGACCCTGCGTGACGTACAGGCCAAGCTGAAGGAGAAGGGCCTGCCGTGGGAGCTGGCCAAGAGCTTCGACGGCGCCTGTGTATTGCCGCCGTTCGTCGCCGCATCCAGCTTCGAGGACGTGACCGACATTCCGGTACGCCTGACCATCAATGGCGAAGTGCGCCAGGATGGCAACAGCGCAATGATGCTCAACCCTATCGTGCCGATCATCCAGCACATCGCTGCGCACTTCTCCCTGCAGGCGGGTGACGTGATTCTCACCGGTACTCCGGCCGGTGTCGGGCCGTTCAATGTCGGTGATGAGCTGGTGCTTGAGCTGCCGGGTGTCAGCCGCTTCGAGAGCCGCGTGCTTTGATCTGACTGCGGGTCGTCCTTTTCGCGGGTAAACCCGCTCCTACAGGGATTTGTACAGCCTTGTGAGAGCGGTTTTACCCGCGAACGATTTACCGTTTTTTTCACACCGCATCTGGATAATGCGCGGGTCTTCGCCCATTTACCCAGGACCCCCTGCATGCCAGCACCCTCCAGCGCCCCAGCTTCCACCAAGCGTCGTTTCTACCTGCGCTGGCCGTTCGCCCTGGCTGTGGCAGCGGTGATCGGTTATGGGGTGGCCATCGCCATGCACTGGGACGACCGTGGCTTGCTATGGGTCAAGGAGCGTTTCGAGAGCCGTGCCGAGCGCATTGAAAGCGTCTGGCTGCCGGACTACCTGGTAGACATCGACGCCAAGCCGTTGCCGGGCATGGACGACGACGAAGCCTCGGACCTGTCGTTCAATCCGCAGACCCGCACGCTGTTTGCAGTGATGGGCAAGAACCCCTTCCTGGTCGAACTCACGCTCGATGGCGACGTGTTGCGCAAGATTCCGCTGGTGGGTTGGGAAAATCCTGAAGGCCTTGCCGTGCTGGAAAACGGGCTGATCGCGATCGTTGATGAGCGCAACCATGACCTGACGCTGGTAAAGGTGGACGCGAGTACCTCGACGCTCAATCACGACGACTTCCCCAGCTATGACCTGGGCAAGTCGGTCAAGAGCAACAAGGGCTTCGAGGCCATCGCCTGGGACTCGCTGCGCCAGCGCCTGATCATCGGCGAAGAGCGTCCGCCGCGTCTGTTTGCCTGGAGCACCGACGGTCGCGGGCCGCTCAAGGGCGACAAGCAGCTACTGCCCAGTGACGAGCTGGACCTGCGCAACCTGTCGGCGCTGGCGGTCGATCCACGCACGGGCCACCTGCTGGTGCTGTCGGCTGACTCGAACATGCTGCTGGAGCTGGACGAGAAGGGCGAACAGGTCAGCTTCATGACCTTGCTCGGGGCGTTCAACGGCCTGGGCAGCCGTGTGCCTCGGGCCGAAGGTGTGACCATGGACGATCAGGGCAACCTGTACATGGTCAGCGAGCCCGCGCTGTTCTATCGCTTCAAGAAGCACTGACAGGATTATCGGAATTCTCTGATGATGGCCTTAAGCTTTATTTCAGCTATGAATGATTAGATTCGGCATCCTCCGTCGAGTCCTCTTCATGCGCCGTCATCTTCGTTCGTTTCTCTTTCTTCTGGCTTTCTCCGTGCTGGCGGTGCTTGGCGTGGCGGGGCACGAGTTCCGCCTGTTCGAGCGCGGCTGGTTCAACCTCAAGAGCTGGTGGCAGCCGACCGAGCAAGGCATCGGCCTGGATCGCTACCAGGTGGTGATCGAGGCTCAGCCCATCGAGGGGCTGGACGACGATGTCTCGGCGCTCACCTACGATCCTGACCGCAAGACCCTGTTCACCGTCACCAACGCCCGCTCCGAGCTCATCGAGCTTTCGCTGGACGGGCGCATCCTGCGCCGTGTGCCGCTGACCGGTTTCGGTGATCCCGAGGCCGTGGAGTACGTCGGGCCGAACAGCTACGTGATCACCGATGAGCGTCAGCAGCGCCTGATCCGTGTGCGCCTGGACGACGACACGCTGTTTCTCGACGCCAACGACGCCGAACAGCTCACCCTGGGCATCGGCCTGAACGGCAACAAGGGCTTCGAGGGGTTGGCCTACGACTCTGCCGGCAAGCGCCTGTTCGTCGCCAAGGAGCGTGACCCGATGCTGATCTACGAGGTGCACGGCTTCCCCCATGACAATCCGGAGCAGCCCTATGCGGTGCATGTTGTGCAGGACCGCAAGCGCGATTCGCGGTTGTTCGTGCGCGACCTGTCGAGCCTGCAGTTCGATGAACGCAGCGGGCATCTGCTGGCGCTGTCGGACGAATCACGGCTGGTGCTGGAGCTGGATGTGAAGGGGCGGCCGCTGAGCACCCTGTCATTGCGCAAGGGGTATCAGGGCCTGAAGAAGACAGTGCCGCAGGCTGAGGGGATCGCCATGGACGATGCCGGGACCATTTACCTGGTGAGTGAGCCGAACCTGTTCTATGTGTTCAGGCAATCGGCTGAGTAGGTGTAGTTCAGGGCTCTGTGGGGGCAGTGGTCTTTGATGTGTCAGTGCTGGCCTATTCGCGGGCAAGCCCGCTCCCACAGGGAGATTTGGGCTGGCCTTGATTTTGAACAAGACAGTTGCTCCAACAGGCCGGTTTACTCGGCCTTCAGGCTCTTCACGCCTTCTGAAGTCCCCAGCAGCAGCAAATCTGCCGGACGCGCCGCGAACAGGCCATTGGTGACCACGCCCACGATCGCATTGATCTGGCTTTCCAGCTCCACCGGGTTGGTGATCTGCAGGTTGTACACGTCGAGGATGACGTTACCGTTGTCGGTCACCACGCCTTCGCGGTACACCGGGTCGCCGCCCAGCTTGACCAGCTGGCGCGCCACGTGGCTGCGGGCCATCGGGATCACCTCGACCGGCAGCGGGAAGGCGCCAAGCACCGGCACCAGCTTGCTGGCGTCGGCGATGCAGATGAAGGTCTTGGCCACTGCCGCGACGATCTTCTCGCGGGTCAGGGCCGCACCGCCGCCCTTGATCAGGTTCAGGTGCGCATCGCTCTCGTCGGCGCCGTCGACGTAGAACTCCAGCTCGCTGACGCTGTTCAGCTCATAGACCGGAATGCCATGACCCTTCAGACGCTGTGCGGTGGCCTCGGAGCTGGCGACGGCGCCGTCGAAGGCGGTCTTGTGCTGGGCCAGGGCGTCGATGAAGAAGTTGGCGGTCGAACCGGTGCCGACGCCGACGACGCTCTTTTCATCCAGCTTGGGCAGAATGAAGTCGACAGCGGCCTGGGCGACGGCCTGTTTGAGTTGGTCCTGGGTCATGCGGGCTCCGAGAGGGGCGGGAGGTTTTCTGAAGTCGCCTAGTATAACGAGTCCGGCGGCTTTGCTGTGGTCGCCCGACAGGGCGCTGGGGTAGACTTCCAGCCCTTGTCCCGCGGCCCAGTGATGTTTCCAAGATGCTCGAACAGTACGTCAAGAAGATCCTCACCTCGCGCGTCTACGACGTCGCTGTCGAAACCCCGCTGCACAACGCCGGGCAACTGAGCAAGCGCCTGGGCAACCAGATCCTGCTCAAGCGCGAGGACCTGCAGCCGGTGTTCTCCTTCAAGATCCGCGGGGCGTACAACAAGCTGGCGCAACTGAGCGCCGAAGAGCTGGCGCGCGGCGTGGTCACCGCTTCTGCCGGCAACCATGCCCAGGGCGTGGCCCTGGCTGCGCGGGAGCTGGGCATCAAGGCGACCATCGTGATGCCCAAGACCACGCCGGAGATCAAGGTCGAGGGTGTGCGCTCGCGTGGCGGCAAGGTGGTGCTGCACGGCGACTCCTTCCCCGAGGCGCTGGCCTATTCGCTGAAGCTGGTCGAGGAGAAGGGCTTCGTCTACATCCATCCCTACGACGATCCCCACACCATCGCCGGGCAGGGCACCGTGGCCATGGAAATTTTGCGCCAGCACCCGGGCCGCCTGGACGCGATCTTCGTGCCGGTCGGCGGTGGCGGGCTGATTGCCGGGATCGCAGCCTATGTGAAGTACCTGCGCCCCGAGATCAAGGTGATCGGTGTCGAGCCCGACGATTCCAATTGCCTGCAGGCCGCCATGGCTGCGGGCGAGCGTGTGGTGTTGCCGCAGGTGGGGCTGTTCGCCGACGGTGTCGCGGTGGCGCAGATCGGCCAGCACACCTTCGATATCTGCAAGGATCATGTCGATGAGGTGGTCACTGTCAGCACCGATGAGATCTGCGCAGCAATCAAGGATATCTACGACGATACCCGCTCGATCACCGAGCCTGCCGGCGCTCTTGGCGTAGCGGGCATCAAGAAGTACGTCGAGTTGACCGGTGTCTCGGGGCAGACGCTGGTGGCCATCGACTCCGGTGCCAACGTCAACTTCGATCGCCTGCGTCACGTGGCCGAGCGCGCCGAGCTGGGCGAAAAGCGCGAGGCGATCATCGCCGTGACCATCCCGGAGCGTCCGGGCAGCTTCAAGGCCTTCTGCGAGGCTATCGGCAAGCGCCAGATCACTGAGTTCAACTACCGTTACCACGCCGACAAAGAGGCGCACATCTTCGTCGGCGTGCAGACCCATCCAGAGACCGACCCGCGCGCCGCCCTGGTTCAGCACCTGACCGAGCAGGGCTTCCCGGTAACCGACCTGACCGACAATGAACTGGCCAAGTTGCATATCCGCCACATGGTCGGCGGCCACTCGGCGGCGGCCAGCGATGAGCTGGTGCTGCGTTTCGAGTTCCCTGAGCGTCCGGGGGCGCTGTTCAACTTCCTCAACAAGCTGGGCGGGCGCTGGAACATCTCGATGTTCCACTACCGCAACCACGGCGCGGCGGATGGTCGTGTGGTGGCTGGGCTGCAGGTGCCGGATGACGAGCGTCACCTGGTGCCCGAGGCGCTGGCCAAGATCGGCTATCCCTACTGGGATGAAACCGATAACCCGGCGTACAAGCTGTTCCTGGGTTGAGCGGCTACGCTTGGCATGAAGGCAACGCCTTACCTGTAGGCGCGGGCTTGTCCCGCGATGAGGCCGAAAAAAGTCTTTCAAGGACCCGCACGCGATGGAACACCTGACCACCCTCAAGACCCTGCATATCCTCGCCACCGCACTGTTGATCCTCGGTGCGCTGGGCCTGGCGACCTGGACCTTGCGTGCCCGCCGCCAGGGCGATGCCGGGGCCTACGCCAAACTGCTGCGTCGGCCGCTGGTATTCGTCTGGCTGGTGATGGGGCTGTGCCTGCTGAGCATGCCGTTCACCGGCTGGTGGCTGGTGCACCTGGTCGGCTGGCCGTTGGGCCAGACCTGGGTGCTGGCCTCCAGCATCCTCTATACCCTGGGCGCTTTCGCCGTGTGGTGGCTGCTGGTGCGGCTGAACCGCCTGCGCAAGGCCGAACCTGCCGGGCTGCGTCTGACGCTGGCGCTGGCGGTGTTCAGTGGGGTGTGCTTCCTGTCGATTGCAGGATTGATGGGGGCCAAGCCGGTCTGATGCGTCTGCGGGGCCCTTTTCACGGGTAAACCCATTGAAGAGAGCCCCGCGATCTCAATCGCGTAACGAAATCACCGGCCAGCCGCGCCGCTCGGCCTCTGCACGCAGCTTCGGGTCCGGGTCCACCGCCACCGAGTGCGTCACCTGCTCCAGCAACGGCAGATCATTCAGCGAATCGCTGTAGAAGTAGCTGTCTTCCAGGTCGTAGCCGTTCTCCAGCATCCAGCGCTTCAGGCGCGTCACCTTGCCTTCACGGAAACAGGGTATATCGGTGCTACGCCCGGTGTAGCGCTCGCCATCACGCTCGCATTCGGTGGCCAGCAGGGTACGCACGCCCAGGCGGCGGGCGATGGGCGCGGTGACGAAGCGGTTGGTGGCAGTGATGATCACCAGCTTGTCGCCAGCCTCGCGGTGCTGCTGTAGCAGGGCGAGCGCCTTGGGCAGGATGATCGGCTCGATGCAGTCGCGCATGAATTCGCGGTGCCATTGGTCGAGCTGGGCAGGTTCGGTGGCGGCGAAGATCTCCATCGAGAACGCCAGGTAGGCCTGCAGGTCCAGGGTGCCGTTGAGGTAATCCTGATAGAAGGCGTCGTTGCGTTGCTTGTAGGCGATGGGGTCGAGGATGCCCCGCTCACACAGGTAGTCACCCCAGGCGTGATCGCTGTCGCCGCCGAGGAGGGTATTGTCCAGGTCGAATAAAGCCAGGCGCATGGGTTTTCTCGCAGAAGCCTCCGGGAAGAAGTCCCGCAGAATACGGAGTTTTCACCTCGCTGCACATAAGCTATGGCGGGTGCGTTGCTGCGCTCGCAAGCTTTGTGGAACAATGCGGTGACATGCGTTTTCGAGGTTGCTGCCGTGATCGACCCGGATGGTTTTCGCCCCAATGTCGGGATCATTCTCACGAATGATGCCGGGCAGGTGCTATGGGCTCGGCGGATCAACCAGGATGCCTGGCAGTTTCCACAGGGTGGCATCAACCCTGACGAAACCCCAGAAGATGCCCTGTACCGCGAGCTGAACGAAGAAGTTGGCCTGGAACGCGAGGATGTGGAAATTCTTGCCTGCACCCGAGGCTGGTTGCGTTATCGTTTACCCCAGCGCCTGGTCCGCACGCACAGCCAGCCGCTGTGCATCGGCCAGAAGCAGAAGTGGTTCCTGCTGCGGCTGGTAAGCAACGAACAGCGGGTGCGGATGGACCTGACCGGAAAACCGGAATTCGATGGCTGGCGCTGGGTCAGCTACTGGTATCCGCTGGGTCAGGTGGTGACATTCAAGCGCGAGGTGTATCGCCGCGCCCTGAAAGAGCTAGCCCCGCGCCTGTTGACGCGCGACTGACGACGGAGTCCGACCCCGAGCCATGCTCAATACGCTGCGCAAGATCGTCCAGGAAGTGAACTCCGCCAAAGATCTCAAGACGGCGTTGGGTATCATTGTCTTGCGCGTCAAGGAGGCCATGGGCAGCCAGGTATGCTCGGTCTACCTGCTCGACCCGGAGACCAACCGTTTCGTGCTGATGGCCACCGAAGGCCTGAACAAGCGCTCGATCGGCAAGGTCAGCATGGCCCCCAACGAAGGCCTGGTCGGCCTGGTCGGCACCCGCGAGGAGCCGCTGAACCTCGAGAACGCGGCGGATCACCCGCGCTACCGCTACTTCGCCGAAACCGGCGAGGAACGCTTCGCCTCCTTCCTTGGTGCCCCCATCATCCACCACCGTCGCGTGGTCGGGGTACTGGTGATCCAGCAGAAGGAGCGGCGCCAGTTCGATGAAGGCGAAGAAGCCTTCCTGGTGACCATGAGCGCCCAGCTTGCCGGGGTTATCGCCCACGCCGAGGCCACCGGCTCGATACGCGGCCTGGGCCGCCAGGGCAAGGGTATCCAGGAAGCACGTTTCGTCGGTGTACCGGGCTCGCCGGGCGCTGCCGTCGGCCGCGCGGTGGTCATGCTGCCGCCTGCCGACCTCGAAGTGGTCCCGGACAAGACCGTCGAAGACATCGATGGCGAGCTCAAACTCTTCAACAACGCCCTCGAAGGGGTGCGCGCCGACATGCGCAAGCTGTCGGCGAAGCTTGCGACCCAGCTGCGCCCCGAAGAGCGTGCGCTGTTCGATGTGTACCTGATGATGCTCGAAGATGCTGCCCTCGGTGGCGAAGTGGCCGAGGTCATCAAGACCGGCCAGTGGGCCCAGGGCGCGCTGCGCCAGGTGGTCGGCGAGCACGTCAGCCGCTTCGAGCTGATGGATGACGATTACCTGCGCGAGCGCGCCTCGGACGTCAAGGACCTCGGCCGCCGCCTGCTGGCCTACTTGCAGGAGGCCCGCTCGCAGACGCTGGTCTACCCCGACAACACCATCCTGGTCAGCGAGGAGCTGACCCCCGCGATGCTCGGCGAAGTGCCGGAAGGCAAGCTGGTCGGCCTGGTGTCGGTTTTGGGCTCGGGCAACTCCCACGTGGCGATCCTGGCCCGGGCCATGGGCATCCCGACGGTGATGGGCCTGGTCGACCTGCCGTATTCCAAGGTCGATGGCATCGAGATGATTCTCGACGGCTACAAGGGCGAGGCCTACACCAACCCCAGCGATGTGCTGCGCAAGCAGTACAGCGACGTGGTCGAGGAAGAACGCCAGTTGGCCCAGGGGCTCGATGCCCTGCGCGAGCTGCCGTGCATCACCCCCGACGGCCACCGCATGCCGCTGTGGGTCAACACCGGTCTGCTGGCCGACGTGGCCCGGGCCCAGCAGCGTGGCGCCGAGGGCGTGGGCCTGTACCGCACCGAAGTGCCGTTCATGATCAACCAGCGCTTCCCCAGCGAAAAGGAACAGCTGGCGATCTACCGCGAGCAATTGGCGGCCTTCCACCCGCTGCCGGTGACCATGCGCACGCTGGACATCGGCGGTGACAAGGCGCTGTCCTACTTCCCGATCAAGGAAGAAAACCCCTTCCTCGGCTGGCGCGGCATTCGCGTCACCCTCGACCACCCGGAAATCTTCCTGGTACAGACCCGCGCCATGCTCAAGGCCAGCGAGGGGCTGAACAACCTGCGTATCCTGCTGCCGATGATCTCTGGCATCCATGAGCTGGAAGAGGCGCTGCACCTGATCCACCGTGCCTGGGGCGAAGTGCGTGACGAAGGCACCGATGTGCCGATGCCCCCGGTTGGCGTGATGGTGGAGATTCCGGCTGCCGTTTACCAGACCAAGGAACTGGCGCGTCAGGTCGACTTCCTCTCGGTCGGCTCCAACGACCTCACGCAGTACCTGCTGGCGGTCGATCGCAACAACCCGCGGGTCGCCGACCTGTACGACTACCTCCATCCCGCGGTGCTGCAAGCCTTGCAGACCGTGGTGCGCGATGCCCACGCCGAAGGCAAGCCGGTGAGTATCTGCGGCGAGATGGCTGGTGATCCGGCAGCGGCGATCCTGCTCATGGCCATGGGCTTCGACAGCCTGTCGATGAACGCCACCAACCTGCCGAAGGTGAAGTGGATGCTGCGTCAGATCAACATGAGCAAGGCCCGCGAGCTGCTGACCGAAGCCATGACCCATGACAACCCGCAGGTTATCCACAGCTCGTTGCAACTGGCGCTGAAGAACTTGGGGCTGGCGCGGATGATCGGACCTAACAAGAGCCTCTGATGGTTCACAGGCCCCTTCGCGGGCAGGCCCGCTACCCACAGGGGTGGGCTTGCCCGCGAAGGGGCCTGAGAAGTCACACGAGATTCAGTTCCACTTCCCCTAGATGCCCACCAAAGGGCCCGAAACTGCGCTCGATCATCCGCCTTCTGCCCTGATCATCCACGATCAGCACGGTACTTGCCCGCGTCCCGTAATTCTGGCTGGCAATGAACACACTCGACAGCAACCGCTCGGTCGCCAGCCCTACGCCGGTCTCCGGCAACTCACCATCTTGTGCTTGCCCACCATCGGCCAGCAGCGCCAGTAGCTGCTGCGGGTCTGCCGATTCCAGCGCCTGGCCCAGCGCCGAGCGCGCCTTCACCAGTTTTGGCCACGGCGTATCCAGCCCGGCGTTGGACAGCCCGTACACGCCGGGTGACAGCAGCCGTGGCGCCGGGTCGCGGGCGTGCAGATAGCCTAGCCGCTCGCCATCGCCCACCAGCAGGTTGAACCCCGAGTACTGCGCGCTGCGGCTGGCAACCTGGTCCAGATACGCCTCGACGCCCAGGTCTCCCTGCAGGAAGGCCGCCACCAGTTCTCCGCGCGAGCGTGGCCCGAGCGGCTGGCGAGGGTCGCGGATATTGGTCAGCGCCGCGAAACGCCCGGCCGGGCCGATACCCAGCCAGGTGCCGCCGGCTTCGAGGTCGCGCCCGGCATGTACGCCATGGGCATCGTCCCAGGGGGCGAGCGCCTGGGTAGGGCGGGCATAGAACTCGTCGCGGTTGGCCGCGACGATCAGCGGCAGGGCGTGCCCCGGCCGCCAGGCGAATACGATCAGGCACATGGGGTGGCCTCAGTGTTTTGTGCCACTCTACCCACAGCCTGCCTGCACTTCCATCACCTGACACAGAGTTCACTAGAGGCGCGGCCCCGGCTTCCGTTACCATGCCGGATCGTATTCACAGGGTCGGCGAATGGAATTCGTACTCTATCTGCTGTTGGGCGCCTGCGCCGGCGTACTGGCGGGGCTCTTCGGCGTGGGCGGCGGCATCATCATCGTGCCGGTGCTGGTGTTCAGCTTCACCCTGCAGGGCTTCGATGCCTCGATCCTCACGCACCTGGCGGTCGGGACTTCGCTGGCGACCATCGTCTTCACCTCGATCAATGCCGTGCTGGAGCACCACCGCAAGGGGGCCGTACAGTGGCCGGTGTTCCTGTGGATGACTGTCGGCATCCTCATCGGCGCCGGCATTGGCGCCAAGACCGCCTCGTTGATCCAGGGGCCGATGCTGCAGAAGATCATCGGCGTGTTCGCCCTGCTGGTGTCGCTGCAGATGGCTCTCGACCTCAGGCCCAAGGCCAGCCGTGGCATCCCCGGCAAGCCTGGGCTGATCGCGGCGGGTGGGGTGATCGGCTGGGCCTCGGCGATCTTCGGTATCGGTGGTGGCTCGCTCACGGTGCCTTTTCTTACCTGGCGTAGCCTGCCCATGCAGAAGGCCGTGGCCACCTCGTCGGCCTGCGGCTTGCCAATCGCCCTGGCCAGTGCCCTGAGCTTCATGATCCTGGGCTGGAACGAAACGCATCTGCCCGCGCACAGCCTGGGCTACGTCTATCTCCCCGCGCTGGTCGGCATTGCCGTCACCAGCATGTTTTTCGCCCGCTTCGGCGCGCGTCTGGCGCACAAGCTGTCGCCGCGCCTGCTCAAGCGCCTGTTTGCCGCGCTGCTGTTCTGCGTCGGCCTTAGCTTTTTGATCTAGAGGAACCACCATGCTGCCTTACCCGCAGATCGACCCCGTGGCCGTGGCCCTCGGGCCGCTGAAAATCCACTGGTACGGCCTGATGTACCTGATCGGCATCGGCGGTGCCTGGCTGCTCGCCTCGCGCCGGCTGAACCGCTTCGACCCGACCTGGAACCGCGAAAAGCTCTCCGACCTGGTTTTCTGGCTGTCGATGGGCGTGATCGTCGGCGGGCGCTTGGGCTACGTGCTGTTCTACGACCTGCACCAGTACCTGGCCAACCCGACGCTGATTTTCGAAGTGTGGAAAGGCGGCATGTCGTTCCATGGCGGCTTCATCGGCGTGATGCTGGCAGCGCTGTGGTTCGGCAAGCGCAACAACAAGTCGTTCTTCGAGCTGATGGACTTCGTCGCGCCGCTGGTGCCGATCGGCCTGGGTGCCGGGCGTATCGGCAACTTCATCAATGCCGAGCTGTGGGGCAAGCCGACCGACGTGCCATGGGCGATGATCTTCCCGCCGTTCAGCGATCCGGCGCAGTTGCCGCGTCACCCCTCGCAGCTGTACCAGTTCGCACTGGAGGGTGTGGCACTGTTCCTGATCCTCTGGCTGTTCTCGCGCAAACCACGCCCCACCATGGCGGTTTCCGGCATGTTCGCGCTGTTCTACGGGATCTTCCGCTTCATCGTCGAGTTCGTCCGCGTACCGGACGCACAGCTGGGTTACCTGGCGTGGGGCTGGCTGACCATGGGTCAGATTCTCTGCATACCGATGATCGTCGCTGGCCTCGCCTTGATCTGGTGGGCTTATAATCGCAAACCCACGGCGACACCCGCCCACTGATAATTCCACGGCAGGGGCGATCCCCCTGCCGTGCTTGCTACAGGTAGGCCATGAAACAGTATCTAGACCTGGTTCGCGACGTCATCGAGAACGGCACGCTGCAGGGCAACCGCACCGGTATCCGCACTATCAGCCTGCCGGGCGCCATGTTGCGCTTCGACCTGCAGAAGGGTTTCCCGGCTATCACCACACGCAAGCTGGCGTTCAAGTCGGCGATCGGCGAGATGGTCGGTTTCTTGCGCGGCGTGAAGAACGCCGGCGAGTTTCGCGACCTCGGCTGCAAGGTCTGGGACCAGAACGCCAACGAGAACGCCCAATGGCTGGCCAACCCCTTCCGCCAGGGTCATGACGACCTCGGCGAGATCTATGGCGTGCAATGGCGCCAATGGCCAGGCTACAAGCGCATCCCGCTGAGCAACACGGCCGCCATCGAAATGGCGGAAAAGGCCGGTTTCCGCCAGATCGCCAAGGACGAGGAAGATGGCCAGGCATTCGTCATCCTCTACAAGGCCATCGACCAGGTGCGCCAGTGCCTGGACACCATCGCCAACGACCCGGGCAGCCGACGCATCCTGTTCCACGGCTGGAACTGCGCCCAGCTCGACGAGATGGCGCTGCCGCCCTGCCATCTGCTGTACCAATTCCACCCCAATGTCGAGACGAAGGAAATTTCCCTCACGCTCTACATTCGCTCCAATGACCTGGGCCTGGGCACACCGTTCAACCTCACCGAAGGTGCGGCCCTGCTGTCGCTGTTCGGGCGCCTGACCGGCTATACCCCGCGCTGGTTCACCTACTTCATCGGCGATGCCCATGTGTACGAGAACCACCTGGACATGCTCAACGAGCAGCTCAAGCGCGAGCCGCTGGAGGCACCGAAGCTGATGATCAGCGACCGTGTGCCGGCGTTTGCCGAGACCGGTGTGTATGAGCCGGAGTGGCTGGAGAAGATCGAGCCGAGTGATTTCTGGCTGGAAGGGTATGAGCATCATGCGCCGATGACGGCGCCGATGGCGGTCTGATTCGAGGCCGCGTCGCTCTTTTCACGGGCAGAGGCCTTTACCGGCCTCAATGCCCGTGACTACGCCCCACATGCGAATGCTCGGTCTCCGGCACCGACACCGCGCCATTGACCTCCAGCTGCTGCAAGATCGCGCACTCATCCCCCTGCGCATTGCACTGCCTGCGTAACTCCACCAGCTGCGTCTGCAGCGCCATCAGACCGTCGATCCTCGCCTGCACATGCTCGATATGCTCGTCGATCAGCGCATTGACGCTGCCGCACGCACCTTCGGGGGTGTCGCGCAGGCGCAGCAGGCTGCGGATTTCGTCGAGTGTCATGTCCAGGGTTCGGCAGTTGCGGATGAAGGTCAGACGCTCCACATGGGCCTGGGTGTACAGGCGGTAGTTGCCGTCGGTGCGGGCGGGTTCGGGCAGCAATTGCTCGCGCTCGTAGTAGCGGATGGTTTCCACGGCGCAGTCGGTGGCCTTGGCCAGTTCTCCGATCTTCATGACGAAATCTCCATTGGATCGCTTGACCCTATAGTGGCTACAGGGTGTTCACTTGGCAACAACCCCCCGTCAGTGGGCACTCTCCATCAGGGCGAACCTATGAACCAGCCTGTCAGTCACGACCACGACCACAAGCACGATCATGGCCATGAGCATGGCGCCAAGTCCTCCTGCCACGACACCCAGGCCCACAGCTGCTGTGCCAGCAAAGCGGCGCCGGCCTTCGTGCAACTGACCGAAAAGGCCAGCGACCAGGCGCGCCTCAGCCGTTTTCGCATCGAAGCGATGGACTGCCCGACCGAGCAGACCTTGATCCAGGACAAGCTGGGCAAGCTTGCTGGCATCGAGCAGTTGGAGTTCAACCTGATCAACCGCATCCTCGGCGTGCGCCACACCCTCGACGGCACCGTGCAGATCGAGCGTGCCATCGACAGCCTGGGCATGAAGGCCGAGCCCCTGGCTGCAGACGACGATGGCAGCGCCAGCGCCCCTGTTGCCCACAAGACCCGCTGGTGGCCATTGGCATTGTCGGGTATTGCCGCGATTGGCGCCGAAATCGTGCACTTCTCCGCGCTGGCGCCGGAGTGGGTGGTGGCCTTGCTGGCACTGGCAGCCATCCTCGGCTGCGGCCTGGGCACCTACAAGAAGGGCTGGATCGCGCTCAAGAACCGTAACCTCAACATCAACGCGCTGATGAGCATCGCCGTGACCGGTGCCGTGCTGATCGGCCAGTGGCCGGAGGCGGCGATGGTCATGGTGCTGTTCACCATCGCCGAACTGATCGAGGCACGCTCGCTGGACCGGGCGCGCAACGCCATCAGCGGCCTGATGCAACTGACGCCAGACATGGCCACCGTGCAACAAGCGGATGGCCAGTGGCGCGAGGTCGAGGTGCGCGAGGTGGCCATCGGTGCACGGGTGCGGGTGCGCCCGGGCGAGCGGATCGGCCTGGATGGCGAGGTGGTCAGTGGGCAATCCAGCGTCGATCAGGCACCGATCACCGGCGAAAGCCTGCCTGTCGAGAAGACTGTGGGCGACAAACTCTTCGCTGGCACCATCAACCAGGCCGGTGCCCTTGAGTTCCGCGTCACGGCTGGCGCCGGGCAATCGACCCTGGCACGCATCATCAAGGCGGTGGAAGAGGCGCAAGGCGCGCGGGCGCCGACCCAGCGCTTCGTCGATCAGTTCTCGCGCATCTACACCCCCGCCGTGTTCGCCGTGGCCTTGGCCGTGGCGATCATCCCGCCGCTGTTCATGGCCGGTGCCTGGTTCGACTGGGTCTACCGTGCCCTGGTGCTGCTGGTGGTGGCCTGCCCGTGCGCGCTGGTGATCTCGACCCCGGTGACCATCGTCAGCGGCCTGGCTGCGGCGGCGCGCAAGGGCATCCTGATCAAGGGCGGTGTCTATCTCGAGGGCGGGCGCAAGCTGGATTTCCTGGCCCTGGACAAGACCGGCACCATCACCCACGGCAAGCCAGTGCAGACCGACTTCAAGGCGCTCGACCCGCTATTCGAGGATCGCGCCCAGGCCTTGGCCGCGAGCTTGGGAGAGCGTTCCGACCACCCGGTGTCGCGCGCTATTGCCCAGCATGCCAAGGCGCAGAACATCGCCCTCAGCGATGTCATGGAGTTCGCCGCGCTGGCCGGGCGCGGTGTGCGTGGCGAGATCGATGGCCAGGCCTATCACCTGGGCAACCATCGACTGGTCGAGGAACTGGGCCTGTGCTCGCCTGCGCTGGAAGCTCAGCTCGACCAGCTCGAGCGCCAAGGCAAGACCGTCGTGCTGCTGCTCGACCGCTCCGGCCCGCTGGCACTGTTCGCCGTGGCCGATACCGTGAAGGACAGCAGCCGCCAGGCCATCGCCGAGTTGCATGAGCTGGGGATCAAGACGGTCATGCTGACCGGCGACAACCCGCACACGGCCCAGGCCATCGCTGCCCAGGTGGGTATCGATCGCGCCGAGGGCAACCTGCTGCCTGCCGACAAACTCAAGACCATCGAAGACCTCTACGCTCAAGGCCACCGCGTGGGCATGGTCGGCGATGGCATCAACGACGCCCCGGCCCTGGCCCGCGCCGAGATCGGCTTCGCCATGGCGGCGGCCGGCACCGACACCGCCATCGAAACCGCGGATGTGGCGCTGATGGACGACGACTTGCGCAAAATCCCGGCGTTCGTCAGGCTGTCGCGCCAGAGCGCTGCGATCCTCATCCAGAACATTGTCCTGGCACTGGGGGTCAAGGCGATATTCCTGGCAATCACCTTTGCCGGCATGGCCACCCTGTGGATGGCAGTGTTCGCCGACATGGGCGTGAGCCTGCTGGTGGTGTTCAACGGCTTGCGCCTGTTGCGCAAATAACGAGGTGCCATGCTCGCATCGGAGCTCAAAGCCTTCTACATGGTGGCCCGCCTGGGCAGCATCACGCTGGCGGCGAAGAAGCTTGGGCTCAGCCAGCCCACGGTGACCACGCAGATCCGCAACCTGGAGAGCCAGTACGCGGTCGAGCTGTTCTACCGGGGTGGCCGACGCCTGGTGCTGAGCGAGGAGGGCGCCAGGCTCCTGCCGCGGGTCAAGGCCTTGCTGCAGCAAGAGGCGGACATCGAGTTCGAACTGCGCAACAGCGGCCAGGCCCAGGGCAGCTTGCGGGTCGCGGCCACCGCGCCTTACTACATTCTCGACCTGGTGAAGGTGTTCCGCGAACGCCTGCCCCAGGTCGAGGTGGCGGTGGAGATCGGCAACTCGCAACAGGTGCTGGAGATGCTTGAGGAGTACCGGGTGGACATCGCTGCCTCGTCGCAGTTGGTCGAGGATGCGCGCCTGGTGCGCCGGGTGCTGGGCAGCGATCCGCTGGTCGTGGCCGTGCACCGCAGCCATCCGCTGGCGCAGCGTCAGGCGGTGGGCATCGAAGGCCTCGCCGGGCATTGCCTGTTGATGCGCGAACCGGGTTCGACCACGCGCAAGCTGACCGAGCAGATGATGCAGGAGGCCGGGGTGAAGGCCGGTGCGCTGTTGGAAATCGGCAGCCGCGAATCGATTCGCGAAGCGGTGCTGCGCAATATCGGCATCAGCGTCATTGCCCGCCATGAAGTGCCCCTGACCCCGGAGTTGCGGGTGCTGGCACTGGAGGGCGCGCCGCTGATGCACGAGTACCTGTATTGCCTGAAGGAGCGGCGCCAGGCGCGCTTGCCGGCGGCGTTTCTTGGGGTAGCGCAGGAAGTGGCGGGGGCTCGGTTCTAGATTTCCTGCAGCTTGTTCGCGGTGCCATGCCCGTGTTCGCAGGCCCTCAACCAAAATCCGCCAATGCCACTATCACCTGCTTTGCCCTAATCGCCACAGAACCTTTGCACAGCCTTCCTAGCATGGCCCTCATCTCTTCGATGAGGCCCCGCCATGAACCACACCACTCCGGGCGCACACATGCACGTGCGCGGCATCCACAAGCGTTTCGGCGCGTTTACTGCGCTGAACGACGTGTCCCTGGACATTGCCGCCGGCGAGCTGGTTTGCCTGCTCGGCCCCTCCGGCTGCGGCAAGACCACCCTGCTGCGTTGCATCGCCGGCCTCGAACGCCAGGACCGTGGCTCGCTGTACATCGGCGAACGGGATATTTCCGATCTGCCGCCCCAGGCCCGTGACTACGGCATCCTGTTCCAGTCCTACGCGCTGTTCCCCAACCTCACCGTCGAAGCCAATATCGCTTATGGCCTGACGGGCGGCAGCCGCGACCAGTCGCGTCAGCGCGTCGCCGAAATGCTCGAGCTGGTCGGCCTGACCGGCAGCGAAAAGAAGTACCCCAGCCAGCTCTCCGGTGGCCAGCAGCAGCGCGTGGCCCTGGCCCGTGCGCTGGCGCCATCGCCGTCGGTGCTGCTGCTCGACGAGCCAATGTCGGCGCTGGATGCGCGGGTGCGCGAGCACTTGTGCGCCGAGCTGCGCCAACTGCAGCGCAAGTTGGGCATCACCACCTTGATGGTTACCCACAACCAGGACGAGGCCATGCTGATGGCCGACCGCATCGCCGTGATGAATAACGGGCAGGTCGAGCAGTACGCCTCCCCGCAGGATATCTACGACCGGCCTGCCACACCGTTTGTTGCCGAGTTCGTCGGTCAGGGCAACTGGCTGCCGTTCCAGCGCCATGACGACAGCCACGCCCAGGTGGGCAGCATGAGCATGCGTCTGGCTCCGGGCGCGGCGAGTGCGCGCAGTGGCCGGCTGTTCTGCCGCCCGGAGGCGATCATGGTCAATCCGGTGGTACACGAGGAGAACCTGTTTCCGGCCAAGGTGCGTGAGCTCACCTTTCTCGGCAACCGCTGCCGCATGAGCTTCGAGCTCAAGGCCTTGCCGGGGCACGCGTTGCTCGCGGAGCTCGCGCCCGAAGCCATGCCGCGCCTGGGCTCGCAGGATATCTGGGTGGCCCTGCCACCGCAGAGCCTGCAGGTGTTTGCCTGAGATGGCCGCGCCTATGAGCGTATCGCTGGCCGCCGTCAAGGCCGCATCAGGTGGTGGCATCGCCCTAGGTGATCGCCTGTTCGTGGTCGGTGGCAAGAGTCTGCTGTTGCTCCTGCTGCTGCTGGCCGTGCTGATGCCGCTGCTGGCCATCTTCTGGCGTGGTTTCAGCGGCGAGGCGGGCCAGGGCGGTGGCCTGCAGGCGGCCGCCGAGCTATTTGCCAGCGACAACTTTCGCTGGCTGCTCGGCAACAGCCTGGCAGTGGCTTTCAGCGTGGCGCTGATCGTCGTGCCGCTGGCCTACGTGTTCGCCTATGCCCTGCAACGCACGCTGATCCCGGCCAAGGGCTTGTGGCGCGGGATTTCATTGCTGCCGCTGCTGGCGCCGTCGATGCTGCCGGCCATTGCGCTGGTCTACCTGTTCGGCAACCAGGGCCTGCTGCGTGCACTGCTGAGCGACAACATCTATGGCTTCTGGGGGCTCGTGCTCGGCGAGGCGATCTACACCTTCCCGCATGCCCTGATGATCCTGCTGTCGGCGCTGTCGCTCGCCGATGCGAGGCTGTTCGACGCGGCCTCGAGCATGGGCGCAGGACCGTGGCGGGCCTTTTGCAGCATCACCTGGCCGGCCACGCGCCAAGCGGTGTTCGCCGCGTTCTGCCTGGTGTTCACCCTGACCATCACCGACTTTGGCGTGCCGGTGGTGGTCGGTGGCGACTATCAGGTGCTGGCACTGGAAGCCTACAAGGCGGTGGTCGGCCAGCAGCAGTTCGGCCGTGGCGCCCTGATCGGCATGGTCCTGCTGGTGCCGGCGCTGCTCAGCTTCAGCGTCGATGCCTGGCTGCGCCGCCGCCAGGGCGAGGCGATGAGCGGGCGCGCGCAGGTATTCGAGCCCCAGCCTTCGCGTCGTCGCGATGCCTGCTTCCTGACCATCGTGGTGCTGGTCTGCGCAGCGCTGCTGGGGGTGATCGGCATGGCGGTGTATTCGTCGCTGGTCACCTTCTGGCCCTACAACCTGACGCTTTCGTTCAAGCACTACCTGTTCGACGAGACCGCTGGTGGCGGCTGGCTGGCCTACCGCAACAGCGTGACCATGGCCCTGTGCTGCGCCGTGATCGGCAGCTTGGTGATCTTTACCGGCACCTACCTGATGGAGAAAACCCAAGGCCAGCGCCTGCTCAACCAAGCCTTGCGCCTGCTCAGCTTCGTACCGATGGCGGTGCCAGGGCTCGTCCTGGGCCTGGGCTACGTGTTCTTCTTCAACCTCGCCGGCAACCCGCTGCATGTCTTCTACGGCAGCATGGCGTTGCTGGTGGTCTGCACCATCGCTCACTACCTGACCACCGCACAGATGACCGCAAGCACTGCGCTGCGCCAGCTCGATGGTGAGTTCGAAGCGGCTGCGCTGTCGCTCAAGGCGCCGCTGTATCGGCATTACCTGCGCGTCACCGTACCGATCTGCCTGCCTGCACTGCTGGATATCGTGCGCTACCTGTTCGTCTCCGGGATGACCACGGTGTCGGCGGCGATCTTCCTCTACAGCCCCGACACGATCCTGGCCGCCGTCGCCGTATTGAACATGGACGATGCCGGCAACGTTGGCGGTGCTGCGGCGATGTCCACCCTGATCCTGCTCACCAGCGCCACGGCCTCGCTGCTGCTGGCGGGGGCCTCGCGCGGTCTGTTGCGCCGCTCCCAGGCCTGGCGCCAGCGCGCGCCCAAACCCTGATTCGACTGTCCACCTCAAAGGAGCTGCCTCATGTTCAAGCCACTTGCCCTTGTTGCTGCCGTATCTGCCGTGTTCAGCCTGCACGCCTCGGCGGCCGCTACCCAACTGACCGTCTACACCGCCCTGGAAGCCGAGCAGCTCAAGAGCTACAAGCAGGCCTTCGAGAAGGCCAACCCGGATATCGAGATCAAATGGGTGCGGGACTCCACCGGCATCATCACCGCCAAGCTGCTGGCCGAGAAAGACCGCCCGCAGGCCGACGCCGTGTGGGGCCTGGCAGCCTCCAGCCTGGCCATCCTCGATCAGAACGGCATGCTCGATGCCTACGCGCCGAAAGACCTGGGCAAGATCGCACCGAATTACCGCGACGCCGCCAACCCGCCAGCCTGGGTGGGGATGGACGTTTGGGCCGCGACGATCTGTTTCAACACCATCGAGGCCGAGAAGCAGGGCCTGAGCAAGCCGGTGAGCTGGCAGGACCTGACCAAGCCCGAGTACAAGGGCAAGATCGTCATGCCCAACCCTGCCTCGTCCGGCACCGGCTTCCTGGATGTCAGTGCCTGGCTGCAGACCTTCGGCGAGCCCCAGGGCTGGGCCTACATGGACGCCCTGCACCAGAACATCGGGCAGTACGTCCATTCTGGTTCCAAGCCCTGCAAGCTGGCGGCGGCGGGCGAGTTCCCGATCGGCATCTCGTTCGAGTACCCGGCCGTGCAGCTCAAGCGCCAGGGTGCGCCGCTGGACATCGTGCTGCCCAAGGAAGGCCTGGGCTGGGAAATCGAGGCCACGGCGGTGATCAAGGGCACGCCTAAGGCTGACGCAGCCAAGCGCCTGGCGGATTTCTCGGCCAGCCCAGCGGCCATGGCGCTGTACAAGGACAACTTCGCCGTGCTGGCCGCGCCGGGCATCGCCAAGCCGCAGACCGAACTGCCGGCCGACTATGAGCAACGCCTGATCAAGAACGACTTTGCCTGGGCGTCGAAGCACCGCGACCAGATCCTGGCCGAATGGCGCAAGCGCTACGACGGCAAGTCGGAGAAGGTGGCACAGTAAGTAGCACTACATTCAACAGGCCTATCCTCACGACGCCAGGACCCTACCGCGATGCCCAGCTCAGCCCAGATCATCGACAACACCTTCGCCTTGTATGAGCGCCACGGCGCCGACGACTACATCGGCGAAGCCATCACCCAGATCGAGCACATGTCCCAGGCCGCGCAACTGGCCATGGCCGAAGGCTTCGACGACGAGGTCGTGCTCGCTGCGTTCTTCCACGACATTGGCCACCTCTGCGGCGGTGACGCCAGCATGGGTGGGTATGGTGTGGTCAGCCATGAGCGTATCGGCGCCGAGTATCTGCGCCGTTGTGGGTTCGGCGAACGCATGGCGCGGCTGGTGGAGTTCCACGTGGAGGCCAAGCGCTACCTGACCTTGCGCAAGCCGGGCTATTACCAGCGGCTGAGCGAGGCGAGCCGGCGCACCTTGGGTTACCAGGGGGGCGTGATGAGCGATGCCGAGGCCGATGCCTTCGAGCGCGACCCGCTGTTTGCGGTGAGCCTGCGCATGCGTGAGTGGGACGAGATGGCCAAGGAGGTCGGGGTGCCGGTGCTGGACATGGCGGTGTTGAAAGGGAAGGCGCTGGCCTTGATCTGAGAGTTGCAGCACAGCCTTCAGCAGCGCTGCAGGGACTTGTGGGAGCGGCGGTTCGGCGCCCCGACTTGCCCGCGAAAAAGACACCGCGCTGCCTGGCACGGGCTACGCCCGTGTTCGCGGGACCAGCCCGCTCCCACAGGGGGATTGGGCTGGCCTTTAAATTTGAGCAAGACAGTTGCCCCTACAGGGAAGCGCCTCAGATCTGTGACACCAACGCCTCGAGTTGCTCCTGGCGTTCCGCCTGGTTCACCCGTGCGCCCGGATTGAGCGTCGACCATTGCGGATGCGCCCGTGCCTTGCTCAACGCTTCCGGTAGCTTGCCTTCGCGCCAGGCTTTCTCATCCAGCTCGCCCAGCCGCACCCTGTCCTGTGCGGCATGGCCACGGCTGTCCAGGGCGAGCATCAGTTGCTGTTGGCGCAGCGCCAGCAAGCGCAGCACGCTGTCATCCACGGTCAGTTCACGCTGACCCTTGAGCTTGCCCAGCAACCGCGATCCGTAATTGCGCGCAGTTTGCAGTGCGCCGCCGGCAATGGCCCCCGCCAGCGCGGCAGCGCCAAGGGTCAGGCCGCCGACCAGCAGATCGACACCAGCCCCGGCCGCCGCGCCAGCGGCCACACCGCTGCCCAGACGTACGCCCAGCAGCTTCAGGGTCTCGGGGTTGAACAGGTCATCGCCCCAGCGACCATCCAGCAACGGCAGGTCGCCGGCATTGGCATCCTCACGGCGGAACGCATAGAGCTTGAGCAGCGCCTCGACACAACGTTGTTCGCGCTGGCGCACATCCTGGCGCAGCGCCTCGATGGCCTTGGCTTCAGCGGCAGGCTCTGCCTCGACGCTGCGTCGGCAGGCGGCACAGTCGAGCAGCAGCTCGGCGATCAGGCGCTTGCCGCTGTGCTGGCGGGCCTGGCGCTGGGCCTGCTGGTCGTCGATCAAGCGCTGCAGAGCGGGGCGGGATTTCTCCAGTAGCAGGGCAAGGCTTTCGTAGAGGCGGCGCTCGCCGTCCTCGGGCGGGGCCACGCTGTCGAACCGCACCAGCGCATGCAGCCCCAGGCGGGCCAGGGCCTCACGCCACTCCGGCTCGCGGTGCTGGCTGCTGGCGACGAAGTTGAGTACCGGTAGCAACGGCTTGCCGCAACTGGCGAGCACCTCCAGTTCATCACGGTACTTGGCCAGCACCGGCTCGCGTGCGTCGATCACGTAAAGACCGGCATTGCTCGCCTGCAACTGGCGCAGCACCTTGGCTTCCTGTTCGAAACGCTGGCGTGCCTCGCTGCCCTGGAGAAAACGTTCCAGGCGGGCTGGGCCGTCGAGACGTTCACCGGGACGCTCCAGGCGCCCCAGATAGTCGAGCAAGGCGATGGCGTCCTCCAGGCCGGGGGTATCGTAGAGCTCGAGCAGGGGCTCGCCCTCCACCGACAGCCGCGCGCCTTCGACATGGCGGGTAGTGCTGGGGCGATGGGAGACCTCACCGAAGCCGACATCACGGGTGAGGGTGCGCAGCAGCGAAGTCTTGCCGACGTTGGTGTGGCCGACCACGGCCAGCTTGAGCGGATCAGTCATGGCCATGCTCCAGCCAGGTCAGGGGCGAGGTGTCGGCGTGGGGCAGGCCGAGGCGATCGAGGGCTTCGTGCCAGTCGCCCAGGCGGGCGGCGTCCAGTGCCTGGCCAGGCAAGGCCTGGAGCAACCAGATGCGTGTGGCGCCTGCGTTGCGCGCGAGTTCGGCGAGCAGCGCCAGGCTGCCACGATCAGGCGAGCGGCGCGGATCGCAGGCGATGGCCAGGCGCGCCGGAGGAAAGCGGCTGAGCTGCTCGAGCAGTTTGTTGCGCGATTCGCGGCTGTCGAGCACACCGGCGTTAGTCACCGTGGGCGGCAGCTTGGGCGGCCAGTTGCGCTGGTCGTCCAGCTCCAGGCCCACCAGCAGGGCGCCGCTGCTGCCGGTTTCCAGCTGGCCGGCCTCGAACTGCGGCAGGTGCTCGGGGGCGGCGTCCTGGACACCGATGCGCTCGCTGCGTGGCATCAGCGCTTCACGCAGCTGGGCATGGCCTGGCAGGCTGAGGTCCAGGGCGAGTTGCTTGCGGCCCTGGCGCCAGCGCCACAGGCACAGGATGGCCAGCAGCAGACGTGGCAGCAGGCCGTACACCAGCACCACGCCGAGCAGCCAGCTGGCCCAGGCCTGACGGGCGATGTCCAGGCTCGGCAAAGTCGCGCCGCTGGCGCGGATCATGCTTTCGTCGGGAATGCTGAAACCCAGCAGCGAGGGCAGGGCGCCGAGGGCGTTGGTCAGGGCGATGAAGGGTTCGGCGGCGAGCAGGGTGGTCTCCCAGACGAAGCCGTAACGTCGGGTCGCCAGCAGCGCCAGCAGCATGCCCAGCGCCGCGCTCATCGCCAGCAGCCACAGGCCATGCACCAGCAGGCCGAGCAGCCAGCGATTGAGGCGCTTGCGCTGCAGCAGCACCAGCAGGGCGGGGGCCAGGTGCGCGGCCTTGGCATCACGGGCAAAGAGTTCGCTGAGCCATAGCCAGAGCCGGCCCAAGGCCGCGCCCTGCTCGCCCGCGAAGAAGAAGCCCAGGGCCCAGCCGATCAGCAACACCAGGTTCAGGCCCAGCAGGCTGCCCAGCGCCCAGAACACATTCACCGGGCGTTGGCCGTCACCCAGCGCCGCGAGACCGAGGCCCGCGCCGCTGAGTACGGCGATGATCATCAGGGCCAGCAGGGCCAGGCGTGCCCCCTGCTTCCAGTGGCGCAGGGCCTGGGTCATGCCGTCGCGCTCGGCCAGCCACAGTGCGCGATGCTCGATGCGTGCCGCCAGGTCGCCGCCTTGCTGGCGCGCGCGGCGGTTGGCTTCCTGGTCTTCCAGGGGCCCGGCGTGTTCTTCGCGCAGGCGCACCGCTTCGGTGAGCCAGCGTTTGTCCAGTTCGGTCGGTGCAGTCACAAGGTCTTCCATTGCACGGGTCGAGGCCCAAGCATAACCCACGTGCCGGGTGCTATCCTCGCTGGCATGAACACATCACTCCCCCTCAGCCTGATCGCGGCGCTCGCCGAGAACCGTGTGATCGGCATCGACAACTCCATGCCCTGGCACCTGCCGGGGGACTTCAAGTACTTCAAGGCCACCACCCTGGGCAAGCCGATCATCATGGGGCGCAAGACCTGGGATTCGCTCGGGCGACCGCTGCCTGGGCGCCTGAACATCGTCGTCAGCCGCCAGCCCGGGTTGACGCTGGCAGGCGCCGAGGTATTCGCCTCGCTGGACGCGGCAGTGGCGCGTGCCGAGCAGTGGGCGCGCGAGCAAGGGGTTGATGAGCTGATGCTGATCGGCGGAGCGCAGCTCTACGGGCAGGCGCTGGAGAAGGGGCTGGTGAGCCGGATGTACCTGACGCGGGTGGAGCTGGCGCCTGAAGGGGATGCCTGGTTCCCGGCGTTCGACGCGGCGCAGTGGGCGCTGGTATCGACCGAACGGCAGGTCGAGGAAGGCAAGCCGGTGTATCACTTCGAGGTGTGGGACAAGCGATAGAGCCTGTCCTGTGGGAGCGGGTGAGCCCGCCCCCACGAATGCCCGACAAGTGTCGGTCAGGAGTGACTCAGCTCGGCATGCTCGTCCCCGGCCAGTACTTGCTGGTCGGTCTGCTTGAGCAGTTGACTGGTCACCACGCCTGCGGTCATCGAGCCATTCACGTTCAACGCGGTGCGGCCCATGTCGATCAGCGGCTCGACCGAGATCAGCAGCGCCACCAGCTCGACCGGCAGGCCCATGGCCGGCAGTACGATCAGCGCGGCGAAGGTCGCGCCGCCTCCGACCCCGGCAACCCCTGCCGAGCTCAGGGTGACGATGGCTACCAGGGTCGCGATCCACAGTGGATCGAAGGTGTCGATGCCCACGGCCGGCGCCACCATCACCGCCAGCATTGCCGGATACAGGCCGGCGCAGCCGTTCTGGCCGATGGTCGCGCCAAACGATGCGCTGAAGCTGGCGATCGACTGTGGCACGCCCAGGCGGCGCGTCTGTGCCTCGATGTTCAGCGGGATGCTGGCGGCGCTGGAGCGGCTGGTGAAGGCAAAGGTCAGCACCGGCCAGACTTTGCGGAAGAAGCGCAGCGGGCTGACGCCAGTGAACGCCAGGATCACCCCGTGCACCACGAACATCAGCCCCAGGCCGATGTACGACACCACCACGAAGCTGCCCAGCTTGAGGATGTCATCGAGGTTCGAGCTGGCCACCACCTTGGTCATCAGCGCCAGGACGCCATAAGGCGTGAGCTTCATCACCAGGCGCACCAGGCGCATGACCCAGGCCTGCAGCACGTCGATGGCCGACAGGGCGCGCTCGCCCTTGTCCTTGTCGTCTTTGATCAGTTGCAGGGCAGCAAGGCCGAGGAACACGGCGAAGATCACCACGCTGATGATCGAGGTCGGCTTGGCCCGGGCCAGGTCGCCCACCGGGTTGCTGGGGATGAACGACAGCAGTAGTTGCGGGATGTTGAGGTCGGCGACCTTGCCTGCGTAGTCGCTGTTGATGGCCTGCAGGCGCGCGGTTTCCTGGACGCCTGCCACCAGGCCCTCGGCACTGAGGCCGAACAGGTTGGTCAGGGCGATGCCGATCAGTGCGGCAATGGCTGTGGTCAGCAGCAGGGTGCCGATGCTCAGCACGCTGATCCGGCCAAGGGCCGAGGCGTTGTGCAGACGTGCCACCGCGCTGAGGATCGAGGCGAAGATCAGCGGCATGACGATCATCTGCAGCAAGCCGACATAGCCGTTGCCGACCAGGTCGAGCCAGGCGATGGTCGCCTTGAGCACCGGATGACCTGCGCCGTACAGGCTGTGCAGCACCAGGCCGAACAGGACGCCCAGCACCAGGCCAAGCAGCACTTTTTTCGCCAGGCTCCAGTCGGTGCGACGGGTTTGCGCCAGGCCCAGCAGCAGGGCCAGGAACGCCAGCAGGTTGAGGGAAAGCGGCAGGTTCATTGAAGCTCCGTGAAGCAAAAGTAGGAATCGCCTCTGTGAGCGATTGCGAACGGAAATGCTAACAGTCTGAAAACAAACGAATTTATATCTAAATGTAATTTAGATAGTCGTTTATGGAATAACGGGCTGTCGCGGTTGGCAATGAACATGCCGTTTCGAGCTCTTTCGAGGTCGGTGCCAGACGTCTGCCTGTCATGCAGGCGGTCTAGGCTTGAGCGGCCATGTCTCTGGAGAACGCACATGATGTCTGCTCCGAAACTCCTCGCGGGCGGTCTCGCCCTACTGCTCAGTGCCAGCACCTGGGCGGCTACCGAACTCAAGCACTGGCCCGCCGAGGCCGCCAAACAGCTCGACACGATGATCGCTGCCAATGCCCACAAGGGTAACTACGCGGTCTTCGACATGGACAACACCAGCTATCGCTACGACCTCGAGGAAGCGCTGCTGCCGTTCATGGAGAACAAGGGCCTGCTGACCCGCGACAAGCTCGATCCTTCGCTGAAGCTGATCCCGTTCAAGGATACCGCCGAGCACAAGGAGAGCCTGTTCAGCTACTACTATCGCCTGTGCGAAATCGATGACATGGTCTGCTACCCCTGGGTGGCGCAGGTGTTCTCGGGCTTCACGCTCAAGGAACTGAAGGTTCAGGTCGATGAGCTGATGGCCTCGAACAAGCCGGTTCCCAGCACCTACTTCGAAGGCGATCAGGTCAAGAGTATCGAGGTGCAGCCGCCGAAGGTCTTCACCGGCCAGGCCGAGCTGTACAACAAGCTGATGGAGAACGGCATCGAGGTCTACGTGATCTCGGCCGCGTCCGAGGAGCTGGTGCGCATGGTCGCGTCCGATCCCAAGTATGGCTACAACGTCAAGCCGCAGAACGTGATCGGCGTCAGCCTGCTGCTCAAGGACCGCGCCAGCGGCGCGCTGACCACGGCGCGCAAGCAGATCAGCGAAGGCCACTATGATGCCAAGGCCAACGAGGGCCTGGAGTTGACGCCCTATCTGTGGACACCCGCCACCTGGATGGCTGGCAAGCAGGCAGCCATCCTGACCTACATCGATGAGTGGAAGCGACCGGTGCTGGTAGGCGGCGATACGCCGACCAGCGACGGCTATATGCAGTTTCACGGGGTCGACGTGGGCAAGGGCGGCATCCACCTGTGGATAAACCGCAAGGCCAAGTACATGGACCAACTGAACGGAATGATCGCCAAGCATGCGGCGGCGCAGGCGAAGGAAGGGTTGCCGGTGACGGCGGACAAGAACTGGGTGATCGTGACGCCGGAGCAGATTCAGTAAGCGTTGTAGCGCCTATGCCGGCCTCTTCCCCCCCCGGGGGGGGGGGGGGGGGGGGG
>NZ_JABWRO010000061.1:0-31477 GCF_014268985.1 Pseudomonas sp. RW10S2
GGGGGGGGTTCCCTCCGGGGCCTTGTTAACATTCTGCAACAAATCCTCCTCTGGCCCTTTGCCATGGCCACTTTCTCCCTGATCTATACAGCAGCTATTGGTCCGGCAATTTCGCCTGGGCCGGGGAGGCAGCATGCGCGTATTGCAAAAACTACAAGAACGGATCCGCCAGAAGGGGCTCAAGCGTACCTTCAAGACCCTTGTCGAACGCTACGTATTCTTCCACTGGGAATTGCTGTGGATGGAGCGCGACCTGGTCACCCCCGTGCCGCCCCACAAACTCAAGGAACATCCGCCGGTGACCCTGGTGGATATCACCACCGCCAATGCCGACGCCTTTGCGCGCTATTTCGGCGACCGTGTCGAAACCATGCGCGAACTCGCTGCCGAAGGCCATACCGGGCACATGTACCTGGATGAGCACGGCGATGCGGTGGCCTTCATCTGGGCGAGCGTGGTCGACTACCATGACAAGCACTATTACGGCTGTACCTTCCCGGTGAAGCCCGGCGAGTTCTTCGAGTTCGGCGGCGAGATGACCCGGCGCTACTTTGGCAGCGAGCTGTCGGTTACCGCTCAGGTCGAGTTGTGGAACACCATGCATGCCAAGGGCTGCCGCAAGGTGGTGGATGTGGTGGAGACGCATAACGTGCCGGCCATGAAGCTGCACCTGCGCATGGGCTATCACGAGCAAGGGCGGGTGATGCATGTGTATGGCCTGTTCGGGCGCTGGAAGCTGTTCCGCGAAACGCGTTATCACGGTTCGCGCCTGGAGGTGCTGCGCAAGCCTGGCGTGGCGCGGGCGTTGTCGACCACCTGAGGCAGGTACAGCCAGCGAAAAATTTGCTAGCGTGGGCGGATGACAAAAAACGCCGCCCGCCTCCCGGCGCGACGGCGCAGGGAGCCCGCCATGAGCAGCCTGACCCAACCTGCGACTGCCTTTCGCCATCAAGCCGCCGACGGCTACAGCCTCGGCGGTTTCCAGTGGCGCCACGCCGAACCCGACCCCCAGCGCCCGCTGGTGATCATCAATGCGGCCACCTCGGTGCGCTGCCGCTATTACGCTCGCTTTGCCGATTACCTGTTCGCCCACGGCTTCGACGTGCTGAGCTACGACTACCGTGGCATCGGCGAGTCTCGCCCGGCATCGTTGCGCGGTTTCCAGGCGTCGTGGAGCGACTGGGGCTGCCTGGACTTCGAAGCTATCCTGCAACGCGCCGCCAGCGAATTCCCCGGGCAGCCGGTGAATGTGGTGGGGCACAGCTTCGGTGGCTGGGCAACTGGCCTGGCGCCGTCGGCCGGGCAGGTGCGGCGGCTGGTGATGGTCGGCGCACAGTTTGCCTACTGGCGTGACTATGCGGCCGAAGGCCGCTGGCGGATGGTGGGCAAGTGGCATGTGGTGATGCCATTGCTGACCCGGCTACTGGGCTATTTCCCCGGCAAGCGCCTGGGCTGGATGGAGGACACGCCGGCCGGGGTGGTGCGTGACTGGAGCACGCCGGCGCCGCGCTACGAGCAGCGTCCCAGTGGACGGCTGCTGCAGGCGCGTCCTTTCGCCCAGGTCCAGGCTGCGGCCCTGGCGGTGAGCCTGAGCGACGATCCTTTCGGCACTGTGGCGGCGACGGATCGCTTGCTGGGCTACCTGGAGCACGCCCAACCTCGCCACCTGCGCGTGGCACCTGTGGATATCGGTGAGCAGGAGGTCGGACATTTCGCGTTCTTCCATGATCGCTTTCGGGCAAGCCTGTGGCCGATTGCGTTGGAGTGGTTGCGCGAGGGTGTGCTGTCGGAGCGGATACCGGGGCAGCGCATGAGGTGATGGGGGCTGTGTCGACCTCTTAGAGCACATGCCCATACAACACCACCAGTAATCCCGCCAGGGCGCAGGCGATCAACACTTCCAGCACACTGCGACGCAACACCAGCAGCCCCGCCGCCGCCAGCAGCGCGATCCCCAGTGCCAGCCCGTCGATCCCTTCGGCGAATCCGTGCGGCCAGAACACGTGATAGGCGAAGAACAACGCCAGATTCAGGATCACCCCCACCACTGCGGCGCTGATTGCCGTCAGCGGAGCGGTGAAGCGCAGTTGCCTGCGTGTGCGCTCCACCAAGGGCGCGCCGATCAGGATGAACAGGAACGATGGCAGGAAGGTGAACCAGGTGACCAGGCATGCCGCCAGGGCGCCAGCCACGAACGCCTGGTCGGCACCGAACTGGGCCTGCACATAACCGCCGACGAAGCCGACGAACGCCACCAGCATGATCAGCGGCCCGGGTGTGCTTTCGCCCAATGCCAGGCCGTCGATCATCTGCGTGGGCGTCAGCCAGCCGTAATGATCGACAGCCCCCTGATACACGTAGGGCAGCACTGCGTAGGCACCGCCGAAGGTGAGCAGCGCGGCTTTGGTGAAGAACCATGCCATCTGGGTGAAGGTGCCTTGCCAGCCGAACAGCAGCGTCAGTGCGGCCATCGGCAGACACCACAGCGCTGCACCGCAGGCCAGCAGTCCGAACAGGCGCGGCCAGTGCAGGCGGGTATGGGCGGCCTGGGCCAGCGGGGCTTCGGCGATGGAGTCTTCAGTGTTGGCGCGACCGGTCTGGAACAACTGCGGCCGCCGGCGCCCGCCCAAATAGCCGACCAGCCCCGCGCCCAGCACGATCAGCGGAAACGGCAGCCCCAGCCCGAACAGGGCGACGAAGGCTGCCAGAGCGATGCCCCACAATGCAGCGTTGTGCAGCACCCGGGAGCCGATGCGCCAGGTCGCCTGCACGACGATGGCGGTGATCGCAGGCTTGAGGCCGTAGAACAGGCCGGCGACCAGAGGTTGCTGCCCCTGGGTGATATAGACCCAGGACAGTCCGATCAGAATGAACAACGAGGGCAGGATGAACAGTGTCCCGGCGATGATCCCGCCCCAGGTGCGGTGCATCAGCCAGCCGAGGTAGGTGGCCAGTTGCTGGGCCTCGGGCCCAGGCAGCAACATGCAGTAGTTCAAGGCGTGGAGAAACCGCGACTCACTGAGCCAGCGACGGCGTTCGACGATTTCCCGGTGCATCAGGGCGATCTGCCCGGCCGGGCCGCCGAATCCGATGAAACCGAGCTTGAGCCAGAACAGCATGGCCTGACGGAAAGGGATACTGTGTTCTGGAGGCATTCGGGCGAGTCCTTCTGGCTGGAAAAGGGCAGTCGGCGACATCATGTCGGGCGCCGCTTTGCGGCCCATCGCGACACTAGGCCGCGCCTGCACCGAATACCTGCAGGAGCGGCCTTGGTGCCGCGAACAGCCTTGCCTCAGGCGTTGCGGGTCAGCGGCTGCTCGGCAAACTTCACGCCGGCCAGGCCGTGCTTGATCAGCGCGCGGATATTGCCATGGTCGCTGCCCTCGGGGGTGGCGAGCACGCTGCGGTAGTGTTCGCCAAAGGCCAGCAGCGCTTCCTGATCGCTCAGACCTTCCAGCAGGGCCAGGCCCAGGGTCTTGCACGACCCCTCGTTCTGCCCGGCAGCGTTTTCCACGCCGCCGTTGTTGAAGGCCTGGGGCTGGTAGCTGTAGTTGGCGGCAATGAAGCCCAGGGTGTCGGCAAACACGTGTTCGCCGCTGGCGAGGCTGCTGCGCAGGGTGTTCAGGTCAGTCACGGGGTTTTCCTTGTTCGAACGCCGCTTGCTGTTCGGCGCTGGCTTCTTTCTGGTATTGGGCTTTCCACTCGGCGTAGGGCATGCCGTACACCGCTTCGCGGGCATCGTCGAGGCTCAGCTCGACCTGGCGCTCGTCGGCGGCGGCCTTGTACCACTTGGACAGGCAGTTGCGGCAGAAGCCGGAGAGGTTCATCAGGTCGATGTTCTGCACGTCGGTACGCTTTTGCAGGTGTTCGACCAGGCGCCGGAACGCGGCGGCTTCGAGTTCGAGCTGTTGTTGCTCAGTCATGGGCTTACCTCAGGTCATGCGGTTCTTCAGATGGCGGCCACCGTTGATGACCACCTGGCTGCCGGTGCTGTACTGGCTTTGCAGCAGGAACATCACCGCTTCGATCAGCGGCTGTGCACCCGGTTCGAATTCCAGCAGGGCCTTTTTCAGGGTCTGCCGGCGGTACTGTTCGTCGCCGCCTTCCTTAAGGATCAGCAGGCCCGGCAGGATACCGTTGACACGCACCTTGGGCGCGTATTTTTCGGCGAAAGACAGCACCATGTTCTGCAGCGCGGCCTTGGTTGCGGCGTAGCCGATATGGCTCTTGCTGCCGCGCGAGGAGGTTTCGTCGCAGATGTGGATGATGTCGGCCTTCTCGACCTTGGCCAGGTGCTCGCCCAGCGCCAGGTTGAGGTGGTAGGGCGCCTCGACGTGCAGGCGGAACATGGTTTCGAGGCTCTGCAGGTCGTCGTCCAGCCACAGCGAGGCGTTGTGGATGATTGCGCGCAGCCCGTCGTAGTTGTGCTGCAGGTGTTCGATCAGCGCCAGGCGGTCGGCCTCGCGGGTGAGGTCGGCCTGGAACTGGATGATGTTCGGGTGTGCGGCCTGCGCATGAAGGCTGCGGCTGGCGCTGACCACCTGATGGCCGGCCTTGGCCAGGGCCAGGGCCAGGGCCAGCCCGACGCGCTGGCTGGCTCCGGTGATGAGGATGGGGCTGTTCATGTTCGGGGCAGTCTGTTCGTCTGTTCGTTCGTGCCCCAGCATACCCGAACTGCGCAGGCTTGCGTGCCCGCTCCTCAGCGGCTGCGCAACCCTTCGCGGCGCTGTGACGCCGTGCGTGCCGAGGGATTGAGCCAGCCGGCCAGCAGGCGGGTGGACAACGGAATGAACAGGTAGACCATCAGCGGCGTCAGCACCAGGGTGCTCAGCAGTACCCGGGGCAGCAGGTCCAGCGGTGCCAGCCAGTGACCGAACAACAGGTTGAACAGCAGCGACACCGGGAAGAACGCCAGCCAGATGGCGGTAGCCTGCTTCCAGCGCGGCGGTTTATGCACCGTTTCGGTGCCGAACCAGGCGTCGATGCCGCTGACGCGCCGCTCTTCGGGGCGCTCGAACAGGCCGTCGCCACGCTGCAACCAGGCGCGTCGCGAGGCGGAATGTTCCCAGGCGTGCAGGGTCGGTTCGTCGTTGAAACGGAAGATGATCTGGAAGGCGTCGCTGTCGGCCGGCGGCGCGAGGATGCCCGAGCCCAGGTAGCCGGGGAAGTCGGTGGCCAGCTGCTCGCCTTCATGGAGCCAGGCCAGCAGGTCCTGGTAGCGTCCATTGGCGGCGCGGCGCGACACCATCAGGGTGACGGGTGCGGTAGACATCGTGTATCTCCTTACGACGGGGCTGGCGGGTAGCCGGCCCCTTGGCCTGTGCCCGGGGTGGTGGGCGACGCAGGCGTGGATGCAAGAATCGGGCGCGGATTATCGCGTAAATTTCGTGACCGGTCAGTGTCGTGATCGAGCCGTTACGCTGACCCCTGGCCGATCCCGGCGTAGAATGGCCACCACGAATCTACGAGACAGAGTTGCCACTCTCATGAAAGAGCCACAAGCGAGTGCCCTGATCGAAAATGGGCTGGTGGGTCAGGAGCTGTTTCCGATCCGCGAAGTGTCGCGCCTGACTGGCGTCAATCCGGTGACCCTGCGCGCCTGGGAGCGCCGCTACGGGCTGATTCAGCCGACCCGCACCGAGAGTGGCCATCGTCTCTATTCGCAGGCCGACATCGACGCCATCGAGAGCATCCTGGGTTGGCTGCGCCGTGGTGTCGCGGTGAGCAAGGTCGGCAGTATCCTGGCGCGTAGCCAGGTGCCGGCGGAGGGGGCCTGGGCCGGAAGCACGGTTGGCGACCGCTCACGCTGGCAGGCCCAGGTGCGCGAGGCCGTGCGCCAGTTCGATGCTGCGCAGTTGGGGCGGTTGTTCGAGCAGGTGTTTGCCAGCCATGCCCTGGAGCAGGTCTTCGGCGAGGTGTTCATGCCGGTATGGCAGGCCCTGCGCGCCGGCCAGGCGGGGTATGGGCAGGCCAGCGAGTGGCTGTTCCTCGATCAGTTCCTGCGCGCGCGGGTGCTGTTGCGCCTGCAACTGGCGCGCGAGCCCAAGCGCCGTCGGATCCTGCTGTCACCGTTGTCGGCACAGGGCCAGGAGCTCGAATTGCTGGTGGCGGGGCTGCTGCTGAGCAGTGACGAGGTGACGGTCACGGTGCTGGCGCCAGGGCAGCCTGTCGAAGAGCTGGCGTTGGTCTGCGAGCGGTTGGCGCCGGATGCGCTGGTGCTGTTCGACAACCATCGCCCGGCCAGCGACCTGGACAAGCGCCTGGCGCGTCTGGCGCAGCGGGTGAACTGCCCGCTGCTGCTGGCGGGCGAGGCTGCCGAAATGGCCCAGGACAGTCTCGAGGGCGGGCCGGTGGGCTGCCTGGGCGCCCAGGCCTTTTTGATGAAGCAGCGGTTGCGCCAGTTCCTCGCCGGTCAGATCGAGACCTGAGCGTGCAACTCTGGGTGCGCCTGGCGGTGGGCCTGGAGAATGTACTCACGCAGCCGGTCGATTTCCTCGTCCGGGCTGTGGCTGAGGTCGTAGGCCGCCAGGTCCGGGCCGATGCGGCGGCGCAGTGTGCCGTGCAGTTCGATCGGCTCGATGCCCGGTGGAGCGAAGAACAGCTCGAAGTGGCTGGGTGCCTGGGCCTGGCCGTTCACTTGCAGCAGTACCCCTTTGAACGAGATATCGCGCACCCACAGCTCGCTCTGCGTGCCGCGGGCGTCGGCCAGTGCCGCCGGCTGGTCCAGCGACAGGCGCCAGGGCCGCAGCATCGGGCCGTCTTCGTAGATTTCCGGTGAGCCCAGTTGCAGGTGCAGGGCGTGAAACTCGTCTTCGACCAGTTGCAGGGGAATGCTGATCTGCTGGTTGTTGAATTGCGCCTGCAGCGTGACCTGCTCGTTGGCCACCAGGCGGGTGAGCAATTGCTGCAGACGACGATCGCCATTGACCAGCAGGCTCGAGGTGGGATCGGCCAGGTTCAATTGGGGCGTATGCTGCATGTCCTGAATGAAATCCAGCTCATCCTGAGTAAGGAGGGCGTCTGCTTGCATGATCGGACTCGGGTCGGGCGTCGTCGGTGGGTTCTTCATTGCCATGGACTGTGCCCGGGGCGTTTGGTTCAGGTCATTGGACGGATGGTTGCCCGCCCAGTCGGGTGTGTGCGTCGGCCAGCTCGCGTTCGAGTTCGACCTGACGGCTGACATCCTTCTGGATGCCGATGAAATAGGTGCGTTGATCAGCCTCGTTGTACACCGGGGTGATCGACAGTTCGTTCCAGAACCCGCTGCCGTCCTTGCGGTAGTTGCGCAGTACCTCGCGACACGGCCGACCTTCGGCCAGAGCCTTGCGGATACGGGCGCGACCCAACTGGTCGCGATGGTCGCCCTGGAGGAAGCGGCAGTCCTGGTAGAGGATCTCGTCGCGCGCGTAGCCGGTGAGGCGTTCGAAGGCCGCGTTCACGTAGATCAGGATGGTGTCGTCACCTTCCTGCTCGGCGACCACGATGCCGTCGTTCGACGCGTCGATCATGGCGTGCAGCAGTTGCGCGTTGATCATGTTCCTGGCCATGGGAGTCAAGTGGAGCGGCCTTTTGCCACTGTCGAATGGTAGTATCCTACGTTTTCACTCAGTTTCGGAATCCTCTCCTGATGAAAGTCGCCATTATTTCAGGCTCGGTCTATGGCACCGCCGAAGAAGTCGCCCGTCATGCCGAATCCTTGCTCAAGGCTGCCGGGTTCGAAGCCTGGCATGCGGCGCGTGCCACCCTCGACGATCTGCGCGGTTTTGCCCCCCAGGCGCTGCTGGCGGTGACCTCGACCACCGGGATGGGTGAGCTGCCCGACAACCTTATGCCGCTGTACAGCACGATTCGCGATACGCTGCCGGGCGAGTGGCGCGGTTTGCCGGGCGCGGTGCTGGCCCTGGGCGATTCGAGCTATGGCGACACCTACTGCGGCGGGGGCGAGCAGATGCGCGAGCTGTTTGCCGAACTGGGCGTGCAGGAAGTGCAGCCGATGCTGCGACTGGATGCCAGCGAGACCGTCACCCCGGAAACGGACGCCGAGCCCTGGCTGGCAGAGCTGGTGCAACGGCTCAAGGGGTAAGCCCCGGGTTCTGCGCGATCGTTTCGTGAGCGGCGATTCGCCGCTCACTCTCCCTTTCGCTCCCGCACCAACGCCAGCCACGCCTGTGCCGCTCGCGACAGGTACGCCCCGCGCCGCCAGATGAAGGCGATGTCCCAGCGTAGATGATCCGGCTCCACCAGCGGCACCCTCACCACACCATCACGCTCCAGCCCACGTGCCACCACGCTGGGCAGCAGCACCACGCCCTGTCCGGCGGCCACCAGCGCGGTGAGGAAATCCGCCTGGCCGCTGCGCCCTCCTTCCTTCGGGGTGAAGCCGGCCTGTTCGCAGGCGCTGAGCAGTTTGTCGTTGAGCATGAAGCTGCGGTGATACAGCAGGAACGGCGTATCGGCCAGTTGGCGCAGGCTCACGCCGTCGCGTTCGGCCAACGGATGATTGTCGGGAAGCAACGCATCGAGCGGTTCGTTGCAGAACGGTTGGTAGTCGAAGGCCGGGTCGCTCGGGGTGACACTGCCACCAAGTTCGAGTTCGCCACTTCTGACGCCCTGTTCGACGATCCGGCTGCCGCCTTCAACCAGGTGAACGCTGATGTTCGGATAGCGCTGCCGATATTCGGCGAACAGGCTAGCGAACAGGGCTTCCCCGCCGACCACCGGCAAACCCAGGCGCAGTTCGCCACGGGCCATCTGGCTCAGGTCGTCGAGCTCGGCCAGCAACTCATGGCGCTGGCGCAGCAAGGCTTCGCCGCGTTCGAGCACGATGCGTCCGGCAGCAGTGAGGTGTAATTGCGAGCTCTGGCGCTCGAGCAGGAGCTGGCCGAGGTCTTCCTCGAGCTGGGCCACCTGCTTGCTTACCGCCGACTGGCTGATGTGCAGCGTCTGTGCGGCCTGGGTGAAACCGCCCCGGTGAACCACTTCGATAAAGCTGCGCAGCTGCTTGAATTCCATTGCGTGAATTCCAGATTGGAATGGATGACAGTCTAACAATTCGCTTTTGGCCTTGGCAGCGGCTTTTTAAAATGGGGCATCCCGAGGAAACCCATCATGAAAGCCACCGTATCGAATGCGTTGCCCCGCCTGCTCGCCGAGCTGTGCGCGCTGTTTGTCCTGTACTTCGTGGGCGGTCAACTCGTCGCCTGGCTCGGCTGGCCGATCCCGGCCGGAGTCATGGGCATGGCGCTGTTGCTGATGCTGTTTGCCGTGGGGGCCTTGAAGCCCGGAACCTTGCAACGTGGCGCCGGTTGGCTGATGGCGCAGATGCTGCTGTTTTTCATCCCGGCGCTGATGAGCCTGCTCGATTACGGCAGCCTGATGCGCAGCGAGGGGTGGCGCATCCTGCTGGTGATCGCCCTGAGCACCCTGGTGGTGATGGTGGTCACGGCGCTCACGGTCGAACTGGTCTGCCGCTGGAGCCTGCGCCATGAAGCTTGAACCCATGTCGCTGTTCTGGCTTGCGCTGACAGTGGCGGCCTACCTGTTCAGCCGCTGGCTGTATGGGCGCACTGGCCGTTATCTGCTGTCGCCGCTGGTGCTGGTCCCGGCGCTGCTGCTGGCGGTGGCGATTCCGCTGCACACCGCCTACGCCGAATATGCTCGCAACACACATTGGCTGATCGGTGTGCTGGGGCCGGTGACCGTGGCCTTCGCCGTGCCGATCTGGCAGCAGCGGGCGATGCTGGCACGACATTGGCCGGCGCTGTTGCTGGGGATGCTGGCGGGCAGCCTGGCGTCGATCTCCAGTTCCTGGGGGCTGGCGCACCTGCTGGCGCTGGATGAGTCGGTCAGCCTGTCACTGGTGCCGCGCTCGATCACCACGCCGTTCGCCATGCCGCTGGCCCACGACCTGGGCGGCGTGCCCGAGCTGACGGCGGTGTTCGTGATGTTCACCGGTGTGCTGGGGGCGGTGTTCGGCGGCCTGCTGTTGCGCGTGCTGCCGTTGCGTACGTCACTGGCGCGCGGCGCACTGTTTGGTGTCGGTGCCCATGGCGCCGGGGTCAGCCGCGCCCATGAAGTGGGCGGGGAGGAGGGCTCGGTGGCGGGGCTGGTGATGGTGCTGACCGGCCTGCTCAACCTGTTCGCCGCGCCATTGCTCGCCTGCCTGCTATGACCGTTCGTGCCAGTGTCCTGCAAGGTCATCAAGCTGGCTGCCAAGGTAAGTTCCGCCATTCAAGGCGCTGACTAGACTCAGCCTCGACACAGAGAGCACATGCAAGTGCCGAGGTGACATGCAATGAACGCAGCCTTGCCCTATACCGTCAACACCTGATCAGCGGGACGATTCCGATGCCTTTGGCCGAAATTCCATTGTGCGTCTGGCGTACCCGGGGACAGAGTTTTTCCTTCCGGGGCCAGAGCATCCGTTACTGGACAGCGGGGCAAGGAGAGCCCTTGCTGCTGTTACATGGCTTCCCAACCGCCAGCTGGGACTGGCACTACCTGTGGGCGCCCTTGGCGCAGCGCTTTCGCGTGGTGGCCTGCGACATGCTTGGCTTCGGCGACTCGGCCAAGCCTGCCGACCACGAGTACAGCCTGATGGAGCAGGCCGATCTGCAACAGGCGCTGCTCAAGCACCTGAGGATCGAACGGCCGGTGCACCTGCTGGCCCACGACTACGGTGGCAGCGTCGCCCAGGAGTTGCTCGCGCGTCATCACGAAGGACGCGCCGACATCGCCAGTTGTGTCTTTCTCAACAGTGCGCTGTTCCCCGAGCTGTGTCCGTTGCTGCTGGTGCAGAAACTGTTGCTCAGCCCGCTGGGCTGGCTGGTGGCGCGTTCGTTCGGGCGTGACGACCTGGTGCGCAATGTCAGCCAGGTCTATGGCCCTTGCACCCACCCCAGCGAAAGCGCGCTGGACGATTGCTGGAGCCTGATGGTGTCGAACCGCGGGACGCGCATCCTGCACAAGTTGATGGCCTATGTGCCGGAGCGGCAGGCACAGCGACAACGCTGGGTCGGTGCACTGCAGGCGGAGGGGGTGCCGTTGCGCCTGATCAATGGTGCGGTCGACCCGCTGTCGGGTGCGCACATGGTCGAGCGCTACCGGCAACTGGTGCCTGATCCCGATACCGTGGTGCTGCAGGGGATCGGCCACTATCCGCACACCGAAGCGCCGGTGCAGGTGCTGCGTCATTACCTGGCGTTTCGCGAGCAGCCCCTGCGCTATATACCGCAGCGGGTTGCCTGGTCCTGAGCGCGGCGATCATCGCCCTGTGTTATCGCCTGCCATTCAGCGTCACTGCGCTTGATTGTCCGCTGCCGATGGCTGTCGGACACTCCAGGTATCCCAACCCTTGCCTGGAGCCTTGAGCATGAGCGAGCCGGTAAATCTGCAAGACCGCGTAGTGATCGTCACGGGGGCCGGCGGTGGCCTGGGCCGGGCCCACGCGCTGCTGTTCGCGGCCCGTGGTGCACGTGTGGTGGTCAACGACCTGGGCGGCTCGACCCATGGCGAAGGCGCCAGCGCCTCGGCGGCCGACCGGGTGGTGGAGGAGATCCGCGCCGCTGGCGGCACGGCGGTGGCCAACCATGACTCGGTGGCCGAGGGGGCGCGTATCGTCGAGCAGGCGCTGGACAGTTTCGGGCGGGTCGATGTGCTGGTGAACAACGCCGGCATCCTGCGCGACAAGACCTTCCACAAGATGGACGACGCCGATTGGGACCAGGTCTACCGGGTTCATGTCGAAGGTGCCTACAAGGTGACCCATGCCGCCTGGCCGCACCTGCGCGAGCAGAACTGGGGACGGGTGATCTTTACTGCCTCCACCTCCGGCATCTACGGCAATTTCGGCCAGGCCAACTATGGCATGGCCAAGCTCGGCCTCTACGGGCTGACCCGCACCCTGGCCATCGAAGGCCGCAAGCATGGGATTCTGGTCAACGCCATTGCGCCCACTGGGGGCACGCGCATGACCGAAGGCCTGATTCCGCCGCAGGTGTTCGAGCGTCTCAAGCCTGAACTGATCAGCCCGGTGGTGGTGTACCTGGGCAGCGATCAATGCGAGGACACGGGGCAGTTGTATGAAGTGGGTGGGGGCTGGGTTGGCAAGGTTCGCTGGGAAAGAAGCCTTGGTGTCGGATTTGATCCGATCACCGGCTTCACGCCTGAACAGGTGGCCGAGCAGTGGGGGCAGATCGGCGACTTCGAGGGGGCGATTCATCCACAGGATACGTTGCAGGCCTTGCAGCAGATGATGGCGAATCTGCAGAAGCATCCGCAGGGGTAGCGTGCTTCGGGCGCAAAAAAAAGGCCGCTGCACAGGCAGCGGCCAATCGAGACGTCAGATCAAGGAGCTTCAAAATCAACGTCGTTCACACGTGGCGGCCCGAACGACGGGGGAGTGCCTTTCGCGCCAGCCAGTGAAGACAGAATAAGCCTCTGATCCCACGGGAAAAATAGCCCTGGGTGACATTCACCTTTACGTTTCGGGTAAAAGTGCCCCAAAAACAGCCATGCCGCATCACGACAGTGCGGGGCCTTGAAACCCCGGCCCGGCTCAGGCTTCGTAGCCCATCCGCCAACTGACAGTCTGCGCCGCGGTCAGCAACTGCCGCGCGGCCGGGCCATCTTCATCGGCATGGAAGATCGACGTCGGGCCAACGACCGTCATCACCGCTGCAATCTGGCCCATGGCGTTGAACACCGGCGCCGACAAGGCATCCACCCCCGGCATCAGCAAACCGTGAACATGGTGCAATCCGCGTGTGCGGATCTGCGTCAACAGGTCCATGTAGTCCTCGACCCGTTGCCCCCGTGCGGCCAGTTCTCGGTCGCGCAACTCGATGGTTTCCCGCTCTGGCAGATGGGCGGCGAATACCAGCCCGGTGGAGGAACTCAGCAGGGGCAGCACCGAGCCGATCTGGGTCACCACCGTCACGGCGCGCACCGCAGGCTCGATGTTCACCACGGTTGCACCCTGGTTACCCCACACAGCGATGAAGCAGCTCTCGTTGAGCGCGTCGCGCAATTGCGACAGCGGCAGGGCAGCGACCTTCAGCACATCGATGCTGCCCAGCGCCGCCATCCCCACGCGCAAGGCTTCGCGCCCGAGCCCGTAGTGATTGGTCGCCGCATCCTGCTCGGCGAAACCGCTGGCGATCAAGGCCTGCAGGTAGCGATGGACCTTGCTGGCGGGCATCTGCACATGTTCGGCCAGGCGCGACAGCGAGGTGGAGGGCGACAGTTCGGCCAGCGCCTTGAGGATGTCAGTGCCGACTTCAGCGGAACGGACCTTCTGTTTGCTGTTGTCAACTGCGGTTTTGTCTCTGGACATCGTAAGACGCTTCCGGAATTCATTCTGGCCGACTTTATAGCTTGACGCCCCTTACCGAGCAAATTACGTTATTCGTAATCGGATTACGATAAATATAAATTCAGATGCGCTGTGTATCCCCTGGCAGTGGTCGGTCCGTCCGCCGATTCGGGGCTGCAGCTCTCTGCCATCAACGGCTCCACCGAGCCCGGAGGCCCCGATGACCCGCGACACCTCCCCCGAACTCAGCTACTTGAGCGGCTTCGGCAACGAATTCGCCAGCGAAGCCTTGCCCGGCGCGCTGCCGGTCGGGCAGAACTCGCCACAGAAAGCACCCTATGGGCTGTACGCCGAGTTGCTGTCAGGCACCGCCTTCACCATGGCGCGCAGCGAACTGCGCCGCACCTGGCTGTACCGTATCCGCCCCTCCGCGTTGCACCCGCGCTTCGAGCGCCTGGCGCGTCAGCCACTGGTCGGCCCGCTCGCTGCGGCGAACCCCAATCGCCTGCGCTGGAACCCGCAGCCAATCCCGTCCGAACCGACCGACTTCATCGAGGGCTGGTTGCCCATGGTGGCCAATGCGGCCGCTGACAAACCGGCCGGGGTGAGCATCTATATCTACCGCGCCAATCGCTCCATGGAGCGGGTGTTCTTCAACGCCGACGGCGAGTTGCTGCTGGTGCCACAGCAGGGGCGGCTGCGCATTGCCACCGAACTGGGCGTGTTGCAGGTCGAGCCGCTGGAGATCGCGGTGATTCCACGTGGCATGAAGTTCCGTGTCGAGCTGCCTGACGGCCAGGCGCGCGGCTATATCGCCGAGAACCACGGCGCGCCATTGCGCCTCCCGGACCTGGGGCCGATCGGCAGCAACGGCCTGGCCAACCCGCGGGACTTCCTCACTCCCGTTGCGCATTACGAAGAAGCCCGTGGCCCGGTGCAGCTGGTGCAGAAGTTCCTCGGCGAGCACTGGGCCTGCCAACTGCAGCATTCGCCGCTGGATGTAGTGGCCTGGCACGGCAGCAACGTGCCGTACAAGTACGACCTGCGCCGCTTCAACACCCTCGGCACGGTCAGCTTCGACCACCCGGACCCGTCGATCTTCACCGTGCTGACCTCACCCACCAGCGTGCACGGCCTGGCCAACATGGACTTCGTGATCTTCCCGCCGCGCTGGATGGTGGCCGAGAACACCTTCCGTCCCCCATGGTTCCACCGCAACTTGATGAACGAGTTCATGGGTCTGATCGACGGCGCCTACGATGCCAAGGCCGAGGGCTTCCTGCCTGGTGGCGCGTCGCTGCACGGGGTGATGAGCGCCCACGGGCCGGACGCCGAAACCTGCGACAAGGCGATCGCCGCCGAGCTGGCGCCACACAAGATCGACCACACCATGGCCTTCATGTTCGAGACCAGCCAGGTGCTGCGCCCGAGCCAGCAGGCCCTCGAGAGCCCGCAACTGCAGGCCGACTACGACAGTTGCTGGGCAACGCTGCCGAGCACCTTCAATCCGAACCGGAGATGACCGATGAACCAGACCGCCACTGCCCGTAGCTGGGTCGAACACGCCAACGGGCACCGCGATTTCCCGCTGCAGAACCTGCCGCTGGGCATCTTCAGTCGTCCGGGCCAGGCGCCGCGCTGCGGCGTGGCCATCGGCGACGCCATCCTCGACCTGGAAGCCGCGCTTGCCGCCGGTGTGTTCGAGGGGGTGGCCAAGGCTGCTGTCGAGGCCACTCGCGGCGGCGCCCTGAACGCCTTCTTCGCCCTCGGCCGTCCGGCCCGGGTGGCCCTGCGCGAGCGCTTGCTGGTTGTACTCGGCGAGCACAGCGAGCATCAGGCCGTGTTGCAAGCGGCACTGTATCCTGCTGGCGAATGCACCTTGCACCTGCCGGCCCGGGTCGGTGACTACACGGACTTCTACGTCGGTATCGAGCACGCCAAGAACGTCGGCAAGCTGTTCCGTCCTGACAATCCACTGCTGCCCAACTACAAGCACGTGCCGATCGGCTACCACGGCCGTGCCTCGACCTTGCGCCCGTCCGGCACCGACGTGCGCCGCCCCAAGGGCCAGACGCTCCCGGCCGGGCAGACCGAGCCGAGTTTCGGCCCATGCGCGCGGCTGGACTACGAACTCGAGTTGGGCATCTGGATCGGCCAGGGCAATGACATGGGGCAGCCGATCGCAATCGGTGATGCGGCCGAGCACGTGGCTGGCTTCTGCCTGCTCAACGACTGGTCGGCGCGCGATATCCAGGCCTGGGAGTACCAGCCGCTGGGGCCGTTCCTGTCCAAGAGCTTCATCACCAGCGTCTCGCCCTGGGTGGTGACCGCCGAGGCGCTGGAGCCGTTCCGCTGTGCGCAACCGGCACGTCCGGAAGGCGATCCGCAACCCCTGTCTTACCTGCTCGACCAGCGCGACCAGGCCGGCGGCGCCTTCGATATCGAACTGGAAGTGCTGTTGCTGACCGAGCGCATGCGTGACGAAGGCTTGCCGGCGCACCGCCTCACACTGAGCAACACCCGCAGCATGTACTGGACCGTGGCACAGATGGTCGCCCACCACAGTGTCAACGGCTGCCAGTTGCAAGCCGGTGACCTGTTCGGTTCGGGCACCTTGTCCGGGGCCGTGCCGGGCTCGTTCGGCAGCCTGCTGGAGATCACCGAAGGCGGCAAGCAACCGGTGCAACTGGCCAATGGTGAGGTGCGCAAGTTCCTCGAGGACGGCGACGAAATCATCCTGCGGGCGCGTTGCGTGCGCGATGGCGTGGCCAGCATCGGTTTCGGCGAATGCCGTGGCACGGTGGTCGGGGCCAACTGAGAGGGCAGGGCGATGGAGCTGTTCACCTACTTCCGTTCCACCTCTTCTTACCGGGTGCGCATCGCCTTGGCGCTCAAGGGCCTGGATTATCAGGCCCGGCCAGTCAACCTGCTCAAGGGCGAGCACCGTGCTGCGGATTACCTGGCGCTCAACCCCCAGGGGCGGGTACCGGCCCTGCGCACGGACAGCGGCGAATTGCTGGTGCAGTCACCAGCGATCATCGAATACCTGGAAGAGCGCTTCCCGGGCACGCCGCTGTTGCCCCAGGGCGAGCAGGCCCGCGCGCGGGTGCGCGGCGTTGCGGCGATCATCGGTTGCGACGTGCACCCATTGCACAACGTCAGCGTGCTCAACCAGTTGCGCCAACTGGGGCACGATGAAACCCAGGTCAATCAGTGGATCGCCCACTGGATCGGCCAGGGGCTGGCGGCGGTGGAGCAACTGATCGGCGATCAGGGCTTCTGCTTTGGCGATACGCCGGGGTTGGCGGATGTGTACCTGCTGCCGCAGGTGTACGCGGCCGAGCGGTTCAATGTGGACCTGGAGGGTTACCCGCGCATTCGCCGGGTCGCCGCCCTGGCTGGGGAGCATCCAGCCTTCGTCAAGGCACACCCGGCGAACCAGCCGGATACGCCCTGACCACCGGGCCGGCATTGCCCCCGCACCTCTACAACAAAAACAACCAGGTACCTTGCGATGCACAACCAGATAGCCAGCTTTCGCGCGGCCCTCGATGGGCGTCCTGTGTCCTCCTACCAGTGGCGCCTGCTGGCGCTGCTGATCCTGTTGCTGGTGACCGACGGCTATGACGCCCAGGTGCTGGGCTACGTGATTCCGGCCCTGGCCCAGGACTGGGGCCTGGAGAAGGCAGCGTTCGGGCCGGTGTTCAGCGCCAACCTGCTGGGGCTGACACTGGGCTCGCTGGCCGTCACCCCGTTGGCCGATCGCTTCGGCGTGCGCAGGGTGCTGCTCTGGTGCGTACTGCTGTACGCGAGCCTGACCCTGCTGATGGTGTTTTCCACATCGCTGAACAGCCTGATGCTGGCGCGCTTTCTGTGCGGGATCGGCATGGGCGGGGCGATGCCCAGTGCGATGGCGCTGATGGCCGATTATGCACCGCCGCGCCTGCGCACCTTGATGGTGACCCTCGCGGCCTGCGGCTTCTCCCTCGGCGGCGCGGCGGGGGGCTTCGTCGCGGCAGGCTTCATCGACAGGTTCGGCTGGGAGGCGGTGTTTCTTGCCGGTGGCGTGGCGCCGCTGCTGCTGTTCCCCTTCCTGGTGATGTTCCTGCCCGAGTCCTTGCCGCGCCTGTTGCGCGATGCGCCTCCCTACGCCCGTCTGCAACGCCTGGCTGCGCGCATGCTACCCGGCTGGCAAGTACCTGCGGCACAGGGTGCGGTGGATGAACCGGCGGCAGACAAACTGACCGTGTTGGGCTTGTTCCGCGATGGCTTCGCCCGGCCGACGCTGCTCATCTGGGGCACCTTCTTCGTCAGCCTGATCCTGCTCTACTTCATGATCAGCTGGTTGCCGTCGCTGTTGCTGGAGAGCGGGCTGGCGCTCAAGCATGCCAACCTGGTGACCTCGCTGTTCCTGTTCGCCGGGACCTTCGGCGCGATATGCCTGGCCTGGTGCGCCGATCGCATGGTCAACAAGGTCAGGCTGCTGGCGGCGGTCCTGTTGGGCGCTGCGGTCTTCAGCGTGCTGGTCGGGCTGAACCACGCCGATCCGCGCTGGTTGGTGCCGAGCGTGTTCGCTGCAGGCTTCTGCATCATTGGCGGGCAACTGACGCTCAATGCCTTCGTCAGCAACTTCTACCCGGCTCAGGTTCGGGCGACCGGCACCGGCTGGGCGTTGGGCGTCGGGCGTTTCGGTTCGATCCTCGGGCCGTTGTTCGGCAGCCTGCTGCTGGCCATGCACATGCCGGTGGAGTGGATTTTCTTCTTCTGCGCGATTCCGGCAGTCATCGCGGCGCTGCTGATCAGCCAGGTGCGTGCGCCGGGCAAGCAGGCCGATACGCAGGCGGCCAAGGTCGATGCGCTAGGCTCTGTATGAAAAACCTTGATACTCGGTGATGCTGCGTTGAAAACAGCCTCGGAATGCTCATTTACAACCCGTAAACTCCGCTTCCTCGGCTGTTTTCGCCTTGCCTGACCTTCGTCTCAAGGCTTTTCATACAGACCCTAGTGGATTGAACGGTTTGTCGAAGGCAACTGGGCGAGGCGCTCGCCCAGCTTGAGGCGCTGCACCGGATCGTCGCTCAACAGCAATGCGTGCTCCAGGTCGAAGCGCTCGGCCTGGGGGCAGTCCAGGTGCTGGTAGAGGGTGGCGCGGGCCAGATAGTCGGCGACCTGCACTGGCCCTAGTTGCATCACCCGTTCAGCGTCGATCAGCGCAGCCAGGTCGTTGTCGTTGCTGCTGTGCAGCTGGCGCAGGTTGCGCGACAGGCGCTGTAGCATCTGCATCGGGCTGGCGCTATGCAGGTGTTCGGCGGTCAGGGTCATGTGCGGGCCGTACTGGCGGTTGAGTAGTTCGCGGCAATCCGCGGGGTACAGGCGTCGACCGCCGCAGGGGTCGAGCAGATGATCGGCGCCGGGCACGCGCAACAGGAAATGGCCAGGAAAGTTCACCCCCTCCAGTGGGATCGACAGGCGCTGCGCCATCTCCAACGCCAGGATCGCCAGCAGCAACGGCTGGCCTCGACGGCGTTGCAGCACCTTGTCCATCAATGCTGCTTGCGGACGTAGCGGGTGGTATTCGTCCTGCTGGAAGCCCAGGGCATTGAGTTGGCGCAGCAATGGCTGGGCGAGTTCGCCGACGGGAAGCATCGGCAGGCGCGCGTTGATTTCTCGATGCAGGTCGTGCAACTGCGCGAGGTTGGCGGCGGGATCGACCTCGCGGTCATGCTCGGCGGCGATCCAGAGGGTGGCTTCCAGCAGGGCGACCGGGGTGCGGTCGAGGCAGGCCAGGCAGGCTTTACGTGGGTTCATCGGACTTCTCCACACACACTAGATTTTTAGCTCCGGTGCACCGATTCGTCCAGTGGTCCGCCCAGGCCCTGGACCGTCGCGGGCTGCCTATACTGATGGGAGCACCTTGTGGGGAGCCCGTCGATGTTCGCGCTCATGCAAAGCACCCGTACCCAGTCCCTGCACCTGTGGAACGACCCTGCCACCGGCTTGAAAGCCGTGGTGGCGATTCATAGCGAGCATCTGGGGCCAGCCATGGGGGGCTGTCGCTACCTGCCGTACGCCGACGATGAAAGTGCGATGACCGATGCCATCCACCTGGCCCAGGGCATGAGCTACAAGGCGGCCCTGGCCGGGCTGGCGCTCGGCGGCGGCAAGGCGGTGATCGTGCGCAACCCTCATGTGGAAAATCGCGCGGCGCTGTTCGAGGCGTTCGGGCGTTTCGTCGACAGCCTGCAAGGGCGCTTCATCACCGCCGTGGACAGCGGCACCTCGACGCTGGACATGGACTGCATCGCCCAGTCCACTCCTCATGTCACCAGCACCACGGCCTCGGGCGACCCTTCACCGCACGCGGCCATGGGCGTGTTCGCCGGCATTCGCGCCACCTCGATGGCACGGCTGGGCAGCGATAATCTCGAGGGGTTGCGCGTGGCGGTGCAAGGGCTGGGCAATGTGGGCTATGCACTGGCCGAGCAGCTGCATGCGGCAGGGGCAGAGTTGCTGGTCAGTGACCTCGACCCCGGGCTGGTGAGGCTGGCGGTGGAGCAGTTCGGGGCGCATCCGGTGACCAACGATGCGCTGATCAGCACGCCCTGCGATATCTTCGCGCCATGCGGGGTAGGGCCTGTGCTCAATGGCCAGAGCGTGATGACGTTGCGTTGCGCGGCGGTGGCCGGCGCCGCCAATCATCAGTTGACCACCTTGCAGGTGGCCGACCAGCTCGAGAGCCGCGGGATTCTGTACGCCCCGGACTACGTGATCAATGCCGGTGGGCTGATCTACGTGGCGCTGACCCACCGAGGCGCTGACCTGAGCACCATTACCGCGCATCTGGCGCGCATCCCCACGCGCCTGACCGAGGTGTTCGCCCATGCCCAGGCCGAGAAACGCTCGCCTGCGCGCGTGGCGCAGATGCTGGCGGAGCGGCTGTTGTACGGTTGAGCGGACAGCGCCAGCATCCACGCCGCCGTGTACAGTCGGCGCAGATGCTGCTGCAGGAGCCTTACTCGGCTGCCTCGCCTTCGAGCAGCTCGGCCAGCGCATCGGGCTGGCTCTTGAATGCCCGGGCGAACACGTCGCGGTTCTTGGCCATGTAGATGCCCGCTTCCTCGACCTGCTGCTCGCTCAGCGACGGCACGGCCTTGTGCAGTACTTCGGCCAGCCGTTCGGCCAGCTCGAGCATCTTGTCGTGACGGTCTGCTTCGGCCTTATCCATGAACAAGCGCTCCGGGTCGCGGCTGCTGCGGTACACCACTTCGACGGCCATTCATCACCTCTGTGCCTTTTGGGTATGTGAGTTGGATAACAACTGTATCTTTATACAGTGTCGAGCATAGCGGATTCTTTGGCAATCGGATAGTGGCGTTCTGATTTACCCGGATGCACGCGGCGAAGCATAGTTCATAGGTGCCTTGCGGCAATCGGTCACCTTCCAAGTACGGGGCCTGGCCCTTTAACTGCATGTCAAAAGCGTCACATCGGTGGCGCATCATCCTTCATGTCGTATCGAGGAATCCTGCATCGTGAAATCCAAATGGCCAGAAAAGCTGCGCAAGGGCCTGCATGCGCCCGCCGACGCACTGGGAAATCTGTTCGTCGAATCGTTCCACTACCTGGCCCTGTTCGGCATCGGTGCGATCACGGCCTATGCCGCCGTGGCGACCTTCATCGAGATGCTCGAGAAGGGCGGCATCAGTGTCGATGACATTCTGCTGCTGTTCATCTACCTCGAGCTGGGGGCCATGGTGGGGATCTACTTCAAGACCAACCACATGCCCATCCGCTTCCTGCTGTATGTGGCGATCACCGCACTCACACGCCTGCTGATCGGCGATGTCTCGCACCACAAGGCGCCGGACGTGGGGTTGCTGTACGTGTGTGGCGGCATCCTGCTGCTGGCCTTCGCGATCCTGGTAGTGCGTTTTGCCTCGTACCGCTATCCGTCGACGCGGGTGATCGATGCCAGCGGCAAGGATATGGATGACGGCAAGGTCTGATCCATCCGGCAGCGACTTGGGCAAGCTGGACGGCTGGGTGATGGGAAATACTTACTGCGCGGGCGCCTTGCTCAATGGCGGCGCCTACACTCTGGCGCCCGCACTCTGAAGTGCTGACGTCGTGGTTGCAGCATCGCTGCGACCTGCCGATTCGCTCTATCGAGCGACCCCCGCACCCCGCCAGACCTGATCCCGTCCCGCACTGTCGGTCATCCCCGCCAGCACTTGCAGGGCATCTTCCCCTTGTTCGATGGCCAGCCCCAGGCGAATGCTGTCCACCACCCGGCGCAGGCGCGTCGGGTCATTGCGTTGGGCGGCGCTGATCAGTCGCTTGGCGACCACGCCGGTATCGTTGGAGAGGGTCAGCATGATGCTGCCGTCGAGCCGCTCGATGCTCAGGTTGACCCGGTAGTACGGGGCGAAGGCGTCGCTGATGAGGTCGAAGGGATTGGTCATGGGCTGGCATCTGCAAAGAATGTTCACCGATTGACCGGGAGACAGCAGGGATGGTTCAGCGACGTTGATCAATTGATGCCGTGTGTGGCTGGTGCCGGCCTGGAACCCTGGAAACGAAAACGCCCGGTGCCAGGCACCGGGCGTCTGTGTGTCACCGATCACTCTTCTTCGGTTTGCTGCACCACGCTGCGCTTGCTGCGCAACTTGCCGTAGAAATGTTCCAGCGCGTTGTTCAGCTTGCTGGCCGCACCGTCGATCGCGTGGTCCAGCGAGGTGGCGGTATGGCTGACGGAAATCGGTTGATGACCTTTGGGGCGAGCCTCCATCTGGCAGCGTTTGTCATGCGGGCCGGGCTTGTCGCCGTTCTCGTCACGCAAGTGGACCTCGATGCGGGTAAGGTCGTCCTCGTAGCGCTGCAGCGTGCTTTCCAGCGTACTGCGGACCCATTCGTTCAGACGGCTGCTGCTGTCGATATGGTTGCTGCTGTTGACCTGGATTTGCATGATTCAATCCTTATTCAGCTTGCTCGCATGGAGGCGTGCCTAGGCCCTTGAGGCCCTTGGGGAAAGCATCGCCTCTTGACTCTAAGGTCAGGGATTGGCGCGCCGAATTCAAGCCCCTTTTCCGATAAATTTTTTGTAGCAATTCGCAGGGTTAACACTGTTGATGCAGGAGCGACTGTCTGGTTCAAAATCTAAAGGCCAGCCCAGGCTCCCTGTGGCAGCGGCGGTTCGCCGCTGCGACTTGCCCGCGAACACGGGCGTAGCCCGTGCCAGACAGCGCGGTGTCTTTTTCGCGGGCAAGCCCGCTCCTACACAGGTACCGCACTGGTACTGAGGACCGTGCCATCGTCAGAACGCGACCGAAGTCTGCACATACAGCGTGCGCGGCTCGCCCACGTACTTGCCCTTGTTGTTGTCGTCGAACGAACGGGTGTAGTACTCGCGGTTGAACAGGTTCTTCACCCCCACCGCCACCTTCAGGTTCGACAACTGCGGCCCGAAGTCGTACCCGGCGCGGGTGCTGACCAGCATGTAGCCCGGTATCCGTCCGGTGCTGCCATCGGCGCTTTCGCTGGCGGTGTTGGCGTTGTCGGCGTACTGGCTGCTCTGGAAGCTGCCATCCAGGTTCAACTGCCATGGCCCCTCGGTGTAGCCGAGCCCCAGCGTGCCCTTGTGGCGCGAGGAGAACGGCACCTGATTGCCCTTGTTCGGGCCGTCCTCGCGGATGGTGGCGTCGACGAAGGCGTAGCTGGCGTGCACATCGAAGCCGGCCAGCGCCGGGCTCAGTCCGTCGAGGGCATAGCGCACGCTGGTCTCGATGCCCTGGTGGCGGGTTTCGCCGCGGGCGATCACCGAGTCGTTGGTCTGGTTGCTCTCGTACTGGTTGTCGAAGTTGATCAGGAAGGCGCCGATCTCTGCCTGCAAGTCGCCGCTGTCGTAGCGGGTGCCGACTTCCCAGGTGCGCGCCTTTTCCGGCTTCACTTCGCCGCTGCTGACACGGTTGGGCATCTGGCTGTACTGCACGCTGCCGAACGAGCCTTCGGTGTTGGCGTAGAGGTTCCAGGTGTCGGTCAGGTGGTACATCACGTTCAGTGCCGGCAATGCGGTGTTGTAGCTGCCCTGGTAACGCTGGTTGCTGAGCTTGTTGCTCTGCTCGGAGTCGATCATCTCGTAGCGGATGCCGGGGGTGATGGTCCAGCGGCCGATGTCGATGCGGTCGTCCAGGTAGATCGCGTGGGCTTCGGTGGCGCCACGGGTGTCGCGGTCGTTGCGGCTGGCGGTGGTCGGCAGGTTGCCGGTCACCGGTTCACGGAAGCGCAGTTCGTGGCCGGCTTCGTTGATGTAGCGGTAGCCCACGCCCAGCTCGTGCCAGCTGTCGCCCAGCGCCACACCTTGCGAGAAGCGGGTCTCGATGCCACGTACCCAGTACTCGCGTGGCGACAGCGAGACGAAGCTGCCCTGGTCGAGGTAGCCGCTGCGCAAGGTCTTGGTGAAGAAGCTGTTGACGCTGAACTGGCGGTCGTCCTGCTTGTAGTCGTAGCCGAAGTTGACCAGGGTGCGACGGCCCCAGAACTTGTCCTTCAGGCGGGTCGACTGGTACGGGTCTTCATCGAACGCCGCCTTGCTCAGGCCGCCGGGCATGTCGGCCTCGCCCTCGTAGTACTGAGCCATGGCGTGCAGGCTGTTGGCCTCGTCCAGTTGCAGCTTGCCTTTGAGAATGAGGTCGTCGATCTGTGTGTCGCTGTGTTCGCGCCAGTCGCCGCCGCGGGTGCCGGAGTAGAGCAGGGCGCCACCCAGGCCGTTGTCGTTGGTGCCGCCGACCAGCAGGTTGGCGCTGTTCTTGAAACCGTCGTGGCTGGACGAAGGGCTGATCTGGTTCTGCATGGCGGCCTTGAAGGTCGCCTCCTCGGGGATGGCGCGGGTGACGAAGTTGACGATGCCGCCGACGTTCTGCGGGCCGTAACGCACTGCGCCGCCGCCACGTACCACATCGACCGCATCCATGTTGCCCAGGCTCAGCGGGGCCAGCGACAGCTGTGGCTGACCGTAGGGGGCGAAGGGGACCGGGATGCCGTCCATCAGCACCGTGGAGCGTGAGGCCAGGCGCGGGTTGAGGCCGCGGATGCCGAAGTTCAGTGCCAGGTCGTGGCTGCCGGTGCCGTTGTTTTCCGGAGCATTGACGCCGGGAATGCGGTTGAGCACTTCACGGGCGTTGTTGGCGCCACTGCGCTCGAACGCTTCGCGGCGGACCACGTCACGTGCGCCGGGGTGTTCGAAGACGTTGTCCTGACGTGCCTCGGCCAGCCAGTCGCCAACCACGGTCGAGGCACCCAGCTCGATTGCCGCATCGCTGCCGGACGTGGCGAGCGGTTGCAGGCTGTAGGCATTGTCGGCCTCCTGGCGCGCCTGCAGGCCGCTGCCATGCAGCAATGCCTCCAACCCTTGCTGCACGCCGTACTGGCCTTCCAGGCCGGGGCTGCGCAAGCCTTGGGTGACACTGGAGCCGAACGAAATCAGCGCACCGCTTTCGCGGCCGAACTGGTTGAGGGCGTCTTCCAGGGTGCCGGGCGCGATGTGATAGGCGCGCGGTTCGGCAGCCTGGGCGAAGTTCAGGCTGGTGGCGAGCAGCAGGGCGATGGCGAGAGGCGTGGGGCGCAGGGGCATGGGGTTGGGTCCTGTCAGGAGGGTTCTGCCTGCTCTGTCACGCGAGGGAAGCGAAATGGCTCAGGTTGGAAGAAAAATAGTTGTCGGCACAGGCTCAAACCGCCTCGACCTTGACCCAGTACCGGGTGAACCGCCGCACCCGCACCGGCAGCGCCACCTCCAGCATCTCCAGGATCCGTTCGCTGTCATCCAGCGGGTACGACCCGGAAATCCGCAGCCCTGCGACCTGCTCGCTGCAGCCCAGCTGTCCGTGGCGATAACGTGACAGCTCGGCGAGAAACTCGCCCAGGCGCATCTGCGAGACCACCAGCATCCCATCGACCCAGGCGCCAATGTTGCGATCCAGCGCGCCGATACTTTCCCAGTGGCCCGCTGCCAGGCGGGCTTGCTGCCCCGCGAGCAGCACCTGGCCCTGTAGCCGAGCCATGCCGCTGAACACCGAGACCTGGCTGAACCCCTCGAACTGGCGCACGTTGAAGCGGCCGCTTTCGAGTTGCAGGCTGCCATCGTCGGTGCGCAACACCAGCGGGCGGGTATCGCGGGCGACGTCTAGCGACAACTCACCGTCGAGCAGGTGCACGTAACGTTGCTGCCCATCGAACCGCACATCGGCGGCGCTGCGGGTGTTCAGTCGCAACAGGCTGCCGTCGTCCAGCGGCAGGCGTCGGCGCTGGCCCACGGGGCTGCGGTAGTCGGCCATCAGCCCTGGCAACGGATTGTGCGATTGCAATCCCAGCCCGGTGGCACTGGCCACGCCCGCCAGCAGCAACGCCTTGAGCGCGCGACGCCGGGCCGGGGAGGGTGGTGCCTGCAAGGTGGCGTGCACCACGGGCGAGGTCGCGCCACGCAGACGCTGGTTGACCTGCTGGATATGCGCCCAGGCGCGCTGGTGTTCGCCGTCCGCCTGTAACCAGTGTTCGAGTGCCTGCTGCTGGGCCGGATCGAAATCGGCCCCCTGGGATTCGATCAGCCAGTGCACCGCCTGCTCGGCGACCTGGGGCGAGATGCCTGCGCTCACAGGGCGAAATAACAGCGCAGGGCTGCCTTGTGCAGGTAGCGTTTGACCGTCGCCAGGGAGATACCCAGTTCACGGCCGATCTCGGCTTGGCCCAGGCCATCGATCTGGGCCAGCAGGAAGGCGCGTTTGACCAGTGGCGGCAGGCCATCGAGCAGGCGGTCGAGTTGGAGCAGGGTTTCGAAGATCAGCGCCTTTTCTTCCTCGCTTGGCGCCAGGCGCTCGGGCACCTGGGCCAGGGCTTCGAGGTAGGCACGCTCCAGCTCCTGGCGGCGGAAATGGTTGCACAGCACGCGCTTGGCGACGGTGGCGAGGAAAGCCCGGGGCTCGATCAACTGTGGGGTGTCGCGAGCCTGGAGCAGGCGCACGTAGGTGTCCTGGGCCAGGTCGGCGGCGCTCTGCGGGCAGCCCAGGCGACGGCGCAGCCAACCGGTCAGCCAGTTGTGGTGGGCGTGGTAGAGGCCTTCGACGGTGGAGGAGAGGGCACTGGACACCGAGGTGACTCCGGCGTCCGATGACGCGATTGGGAGTAAGAATTGTTCGCATTATATTCAGGGTGGTGTGGTGTCGCAATCCTGTTGGGCCGGGCGCAGCTCATCCCCAATCTTTGCTTATGAGAATTGAAATCATTACTATTGCACCCCTCTCAACCTGTCCCCGGACCGTCGCCCCATGAAAAGCAAAGCCGCCGGCCTGCCCCTGAGCTACCGCCTGGCCGTGACCTCGCGCAGTCTGGCTGCCTTGCTGGGGGGCTACCTGCTGGCCTCGGCGGCCAGCGTCTGCGTCAGCCTGCTGATGCCCGGCGCCCAGGTCGATGCGGCACTGACCGGGATGATGCTTTCGTTCGTGTTCTATCTGCTCGCCTTCATCTGGTGCTTCGCCTGCCGCAGCGCATTGCGCGCCTGGCTGGGCGTCTTGCTGCCAAGCCTCGTGCTGGGCGCGATCGGCGGGCTGGCTTATTGGATGAAGAACCCATGAAAGAGGGCTTCCGCCAGGCCATGGCCTGGCTGCACACCTGGACCGGCCTGATCTTCGGCTGGCTGTTGTTCGCCATCTTCCTCACCGGCACGCTTGCCTACTTCAAGGAAGAGATCAACCACTGGAGCAAACCGGAGATCCACAGCCATCCGCTGAATCCGGCGGCCAGCCTGGAGATGGCGCAGCGCTACCTGCAAGCCAACGCCGCCGATTCCAGCACCTGGTTCATCCGCCTGCCCAGCGAGCGCGAGGCGGCGCTGAGCGTCGGCTATCGCGACCCCAACGCCGGTGGGCGACGCGGCTTCACCAGCAAGGAACTGGACGCGGCCAGCGGCGAGATGGTCGAGGGCCGCGACAGCCGTGGCGGCGACTTTTTCTACCGTTTCCACTTCCAACTGGAGATGCCGCACCCCTGGGGGCGCTGGCTGTCGACCTTCTGTGCCTTCATCATGCTGCTGGGGCTGGTGACCGGGATCATCACCCACAAGAAGATCTTCAAGGAGTTCTTCACCTTCCGCCCCGGCAAGGGCCAGCGCTCCTGGCTCGATGGCCACAACGCCATCGGCGTGCTGGTGCTGCCCTTCCACCTGATGATCAGCTACAGCAGTCTGGTGATCTTCATGTACATGGTCATGCCTGCCGGGATCATGGCCAGCTATGGCAGCGCCAACGGTTACTTCAACGACCTGTTCGGCCGCGACGAAGTGCCGAAGGTGGCTGGTGTGGCCGCGCCGCTGGTCCCCCTGTCGAGCCTGTACGCCAAGGTCCAGGAGCAGGCGCCAGGCGCGCGTATGGGCTTCATCCAGGTACAGAACCCTGGCGACCAGAATGCCCGCGTCACCTTGAGCCGTGCCTCGGCCGACAGTGTCGCGTACAAGCGCAGCGCCAACTGGACCTTCGACGGTGCCACCGGTGCACTGCTCACCCAGGGTGCGCCGGAAAGCGCGGCGATGATGACCTCCTTCACCTTCGTCGGCCTGCACATGGGCAACTTCGCCGGGCCCTGGCTGCGCTGGTTGTACTTCGTCTTCGGGGTCGCCGGCACGGCGGTGATCGGCACTGGCCTTGTGATGTGGCTGGGCAAGCGTCAGCTCAAGCATGCCAAGAGCGAGCGCATGCCCGCGGAGCTGCGCCTGGTCGAGGTGCTCAACATCGCCAGCATGAGCGGCCTGCTGCTGGGCGTGGCGGCGTTCTTCTGGGCCAATCGCCTGCTGCCGGTCGGGCTGCAAGGGCGGGCCGACTGGGAGGTCAATGCGTTCTTTCTGGTCTGGGCACTGTCGCTGCTGCACGCCATGCTGCGTCCCGGGCGTCGCGCCTGGGGCGAGCAGTTGGCGCTGGGGGCCCTGGTGTTCGCAGCGTTGCCGTTGCTCAATGCCGTGACTACAGGCCAAGGTCTGGATCATTCGCTGATCGTCGGTGACTGGGCGATGGCTGGGTTCGATCTCACGGCCCTGGCCACCGGCCTGTTCCTCGGCTGGGCGGCCGGCAAGATGCTGCGCGCGCCCAAGCCGGTCGCCAAGCGCTCGGCCAAGGTCAAGGCCCGCGCCGAAACCGTGGAGGCGAGTTGATGCTGAGCCTGGCGCTGTTCACCTTCGCCGGCCTGGCTGCCTTGTGCCTGGCCATGGAAAAACACTTCTCCGACCTGCTGGGTCGCAAGCCGCGGCAGGCCCAGTTGCGTGCCTTGCGCATCGTCGGCTGGCTACTGCTGGTGCTGTCGGCGGTACTGGCCGTGCACCTGCGTGGCTGGGCGCTGGGGCTGGTGGAGTGGACGGCCGTGTTGATGGCCGGGCTGACCCTCTGGGTGTTCGGCCTGCCGTACCAGCCACGCCTGCTGCTGAGCCTGGCGGCGGCGAGCCTGGTGCTGGCGCCGGTCGTGGCGGTGTTTGGCGCGTGAGCGAGCCTGACCTCGACGAGGCCGGTGGCCGGGCGCGCTTCCTGCAGGTGTTCCTGGCCCAGCGCGGACGCATGGAGGCGCTGGTCAGCCGGCGCGTCGGCTGTCGTGCCACGGCCTCGGACCTGGTCCAGGAACTGTTCCTGCGCTTCTGGCGTCGGCCTGCGGTCAAGGTCGAGGCGCTCGACACCTACCTCCTGCGCTGCGCCGGCAACCTGGCGATCGATCACCTGCGCAGCGAGGGCAGTCGCGGTCGTGTCACCGAAGGGCTGTCGATCAGCGACGAGGCGCTGTCGGTCCAGGCGCCAGAGCAGGCGCTGGAGGTCGATCACGATCTACGGCGCATCGAGCAGGCGCTGCGCGCCTTGCCGGAACGTACGCGACAGATCTTCCTGCTCAACCGCATCCATGGCTGCAAGTACGGCGAGATCGCCAAGGCCATGCAGGTGTCCCAGAGTGCGGTGGAAAAGCATATGATGCGCGCCCTCGAAGCGTGCAAGGCGAGTGTCGCCGAGCCCGCTACCCCATTGCGCAGGCCAGGGAGCGACCGTCGATGAGCCAGCCCTATCCGATCACCGCCGAACAGTCGCGCATGGCCTTGGGCTGGCTGAGCCGCATCAACGAGCATCCTCCGGCAGCCGAAGGCGCCGAGTTCAAGCGCTGGTTGCTGGCCGATCCTGCGCACCGCGCCGCTTATGCCGAGGCCCTGGCCGTGTGGCAACTGAGCGAAGCACCCGCCGCGCACCTGGCTGAAGAGGAACGCGAGGATCTGGAGCAGTACCTGCAGGCCATGCGTCGGCCGAAAGCCCGCTGGGGGCGGCGTGGCGGGGCACTGGCGGCAGCGGCCTGCCTGGTGCTGACACTGGGCAGCCTGGCCGGTTGGCAGCCGCAATACTGGCTGCAGGACCTGCGTGCCGACTATCGCAGTGATGAGCATGTGCGCCAGATCACCCTGGCCGACCAGTCACGCCTGACCCTGGATGCCAACAGCGCCGTGGTGGTGGATTTCGACCATGGCGAGCGGCGCGTACACCTGCTGCGTGGCGCGGCGTTCTTCGAGGTGACCCACACCGGTGCGCCGTTCCTGGTCGATGCGGCGGGTGGTGAAGTGCGGGTGCTGGGCACTCAGTTCGAGGTACGCGGGCAGGGCGACGGCGCCCAGGTTACCGTGCGCAGTGGACGGGTGGCGGTGACACCGATTGCCGGTGCCGTGGCGCGTGAGCTGACCGCCAACCAGCAACTGACCTACGCCGAGGGCGTGGCGGGGGCGATCAGTGCCGTGGACAGTGACAGTCGCCTGGCCTGGCGCCAGGGCTGGCTGAACTATTACCAGGTGCCGCTGGCGCAGGTGGTCAAGGACCTGGAGCGGTATTACCCGGGGCGCATCCTGCTGCTCGACGATGCCTTGGCGCAGCGCAAGGTCAGCGGCAGTTTCCCGGTGGAGGAGCCCTTGCTGGCGCTGGCGTCGCTGGGCAAGGTCATGGGCTTCGTGCCGCAGACGCTGTTCGGGCGGGTGACGGTGGTGCGTTGAAGCCGACCCCATAACGGCAAAACCCCACCGGCACCCTGGTGCCTGTGGGGTTTTTCGCATATGCGAGGGCTTCAGTTCCCCGCTTTGATGCTGGTCCAGATCCGCGTGCGGATGCGGTCGATCTTCGCTGGCATCGCTTCCAGGGCAAACAGCTTGCCCATCACGTCCGGGCTCGGGTAGATCATGGTGTTCTGCTTGAGTGCCGGATCGACCAGGGCGTCTGCCTTGGCATTGCCGTTGGCGTACTGCACCGAATTGCTGATGTTGGCCATCACCTCAGGCTGCAGCAGGTAGTTCATGTAGGCGTAGCCGGCTTTCTCGTCTGGTGCATCGGCTGGCATGGCGACCATGTCGAACCACAGCGGCGCACCTTCCTTGGGAATCGAATAGCCGACCTTCACCCCGTTCTTCGCATCTTCGGCGCTGTTCTTGGCCTGCAGCACGTCGCCGGAGAAGCCGACCACCACGCAGATGTTGCCGTTGGCCAGGTCACCGGTGTACTTCGAAGAGTGGAAGTAGTTGATGTACGGACGCACCTTCATCAACAGTTCCTTGGCTTTCTCGTAATCCTCAGGCTTCTGACTGTGCGGCGGCAGGCCCAGGTAGTTCAGGGCGATCGGCAGCAACTCCGGGCCGTTGTCGAGCATGGCCACGCCACAGCTCTTGAGCTTTTCCATGTTCTCGGGCTTGAACACCAGGTCCCAGGAATCGACCGGTGCCTTGTCGCCGAGCACGGCCTTGACCTTGTCGATGTTGTAGCCGATGCCGGTGCTGCCCCACAGGTACGGGAAGCCGTACTGGTTGCCCGGGTCGTTCACTTCCAGCGCCTTGAGCAGCACCGGGTTGAGGTTCTGCCAGTTCGGCAGCTGGCTCTTGTCGAGCTTCTTCAGGGCCTTGCCCTGGATCTGCCGGGCCATGAAGTGGTTGGAGGGGAAGACCACGTCGTAACCGGAGTTGCCGGTCATCAGCTTGCCGTCGAGGGTCTCGTTGCTGTCGTAGACATCGTAGGTGGGCACGATGCCGGTGGCTTTCTGGAAGTTCTGCAGCGTGTCCGGGGCGACGTAGCTGGACCAGTTGTAGATCTTCACCGAGTCGGCGGCGCTGGCGACGCCAGCAGCCAG
>NZ_JABWRO010000062.1:0-31074 GCF_014268985.1 Pseudomonas sp. RW10S2
GTTCGGCGCTCCGACTTGTCCCGCGATGAGCGCAACACCGATCCTCAGTCTGGAATGCGCAGTACCTGCCCCGGATAGATCTTGTCCGGGTGTGATAGCAGCGGCTTGTTGGCCTCGAAGATCTTCTGGTATCTGCTGGCATCGCCATACTCAGCCTTGGCGATCGCACTCAAGGTGTCGCCCTTCTTCACCGTGACGAATCGAGCCGCCTGCGCCACCGGCCCGGTGACGGTGATCTGGTCATCCACCGAAGCCACCCCTGCGATGTTGCCTGCCGCCAGGATGATCTTCTCCTTCTCCTCCTGACTCGCCACCTCGCCCTTGAGGATGACCTTGTCACCCTCTACGGTGGCCGAAATATTCGGATTGCCCAGGCCCACGCTCTCCACGTGCTTCTTCAACTGCTCCTCGGCATTCGCGTTGCCGGGGGTCAGCAGATCGATCAACTTCTCGCCGGCTTCCTTCACGAAACTGAACAGGCTCATGACGCGCTCCTTGTTGATGATTCCTCGGAACCTGAGAGTCTAGGCCAGGAATCCCCGGCCCGCTCCACTGCGACCAATCGACGCGGTCTATCACGGCATCGACCCTAGCGATTAGACGCGGCGCGCCCACAAGCCTAGGCTTGTGCTAGTAAAAAGCCGCCGGTGATCCGCCCCGATGAACAGCAAGCCTCCGGTCTGCGCGGCATCAGCACCTCTGTCACTGCCTGCCGCCAGCAACACCTACGATTACGTACAGCTCTGCGACCATGCGAGCGACAGCACGCCCCTGGCCGAAGAAGTCGCCCTGGCGATCGTCTACAACGGCCTGAACCAGGCGGTGATGCTGGTCAGCCCGACTGACCTGGAAGACTTCGCCGTCGGTTTCAGCGTCGGCAGCGGCATCGTTTCCAGCACCGAAGAGATCTATGACGTAAAGCTCTCCGGCAGCGGCTCGGCGCTGTATGCCGACCTGGAGATTTCCAGCCGCGCGTTCTGGAACCTCAAGGACCAACGGCGTCAGATGGCCGGCACCAGTGGCTGCGGCCTGTGTGGTGTAGAGGCTCTGGAACAGGCATTGCCCGAGCTCGCGGCACTGCCCGGCGCGCCCCTGCCGCCGGTGGAGTGGCTCAAGGACCTGCGCCAGCGCATCGACGCCTTCCAGCCCCTGGGCCAGCACTGCGGCGCTGTGCATGCGGCGCTGTTCATGGATCGCAACGGCGAACTGCTGCTGGGCCGCGAAGACATCGGCCGGCACAACGCCCTCGACAAGCTGATCGGCGCCTTGCTGCGCCAGCGCATAGACACCTCCGGCGGCCTGGCCATCGTCACCAGCCGCTGCAGCCTGGAGCTGATCCAGAAAGTCCTGCGTGCCGGCATCCAGACCCTGGTCAGCCTGTCGGCACCGACCGGCCTTGCCCTGCAATGGGCACGCAAGCACAACCTCAACCTCATCCATCTGCCCAAACACAGCGCACCGCGGGTATTCAGCCCAGCGGCGGAGTCGTAAAAGCCGTGACCTCCTTCGAGAAACTTCCAGACAACGCCCCCGCTTCCACCCCACGCTACAAGCCCTACCACGGCCCAGCCGGCGGCTGGGGCGCGCTGCGCAGCGTGGCCAAGGCCTGGGTCGGCAGCGACAACGCGCTGAAGAACCTGCGTGCACTCCTCAAGACCAATCAGAACGGCGGTTTCGACTGCCCCGGCTGCGCCTGGGGCGACTCGCCCGAGAGCGGCATGGTCAAGTTCTGCGAGAACGGCGCCAAGGCCGTCAACTGGGAGGCCACCAAGCGTCGCGTCGACGCCGCCTTCTTCGCCCGCTACAGCGTCAGTGCGCTGCTCGAGCAGAGCGACTACTGGCTCGAGTACCAGGGCCGCCTGACCGAGCCGATGGTCTATGACCCGGCCAGCGACCGTTACCAGCCGATTGCCTGGGATGCAGCCTTCGAGCTGATCGCCAGCCACCTCAAGGCGCTGGAGTCGCCAGACCAGGCCGAGTTCTACACGTCCGGCCGGGCCAGCAACGAGGCGGCCTATCTGTACCAACTGTTCGTACGCGCCTTTGGCACCAACAATTTCCCCGACTGCTCGAACATGTGCCACGAGGCCAGCGGCGTGGCCCTGGGGCAGAGCGTCGGCGTCGGCAAGGGCACCGTCACCTACGACGATTTCGAACATGCCGACGCGATCTTCGTCCTGGGCCAGAACCCCGGCACCAACCACCCGCGCATGCTCGACCCCCTGCGCGATGCCGTGAAGCGCGGCGCCCAGGTGGTCTGCGTCAACCCGCTGAAAGAGCGCGGCCTGGAGCGCTTCCAGCACCCGCAACATCCACTGGAGATGCTGCTCAACAGCGACCGGCCGACCAACACCGCGTTCTTCCGCCCGGCGCTGGGTGGCGACATGGCGCTGCTGCGCGGCATGGCCAAGTTCCTCCTGCAGTGGGAGCGCGAGGCTCAGGCCAAGGGCGAGCCGGCGATCTTCGATCATGTGTTCATCGCCGAGCACGGCCAGGGCGTGAACGAATACCTGGCAGTGGTCGATGCCACACCCTGGGAGCAGATCGTCGAGCAGTCCGGCCTGACCCTCGACGATATCGAGCTGTCGGCGCGCATGTACTGCAAAGGCAAACGCGTGATCATGTGCTGGGCGATGGGCATCACCCAGCACCGCCACTCGGTGCCGACCATCCAGGAAATCGTCAACCTGATGCTGCTGCGCGGCAACATCGGTGTACCTGGCGCCGGCCTGTGCCCCGTTCGCGGCCACAGCAACGTGCAGGGTGACCGCACCATGGGTATCAACGAGCGCCCGCCGGTAGCCCTGCTCGATGCCATCGAGAAGCGCTTCGGCTTCCCGGTGCCACGCAGCAACGGTCACAACACGGTCGAGGCGATCCACGCCATGCTCGAAGGCCGGGCCAAGGTGTTCATCGGGCTGGGCGGCAACTTCGCCCAGGCTACCCCGGATACCGAGCGCACCGCCCAGGCCCTGCGCAACTGTGCGCTGACCGTGCACATCAGCACCAAGCTCAACCGCAGCCACCTGATCCATGGCCAGCAGGCATTGATCCTGCCGTGCCTGGGCCGCACCGATATCGACCTGCAGGCCGAAGGCCCGCAGGCGGTCACGGTGGAGGACTCGTTCAGCATGGTCCACGCCTCCAACGGCCAGTTGCGCGCACTGTCCAAGCAGATGCGCTCGGAGCCTGCGGTGGTCGCCGGCATCGCCGCCGCCACCCTGGGCAACCATCCTGTGGACTGGAACTGGGTGGTGGCCGACTACGACCGGATTCGCGACCTGATCGCCGATACCATCCCCGGTTTTGCCGACTTCAACCAGCGCCTGAACCTGCCGGGTGGTTTCTACCTGGGCAACAGCGCCGGCAGCCGCCAGTGGAAGACCGCGAGCGGCCGTGCCAACTTCAAGCCCAACCTGCTGCCCGACACCTTACTCGACGAGCGCGTGCGCGCCAGCGGCCAGGTGCCTGACCTGATCATGCAGTCGATGCGTTCGCACGATCAGTACAACACCACCATCTACGGCCTGGACGACCGCTACCGCGGCGTGCGGGGCCAGCGCGAGGTGCTGTTCGCCAACGAGGCCGACATCATTCGCCTGGGCTTCCAGCCAGGGCAGAAGGTCGACATCGTGTCGTTGTGGGGCGATGAGCACGTGCGCCGGGTGGAGGGTTTCACCCTGCTGGCCTTCGACATTCCGGCGGGGCAGGCAGCCGCCTACTACCCAGAGGTGAACCCGCTGGTACCGCTGGAGAGCATCGGCGACGGCAGCCACACGCCAACCTCGAAGTTCATCGCCATCAAGCTGGAAGCCGCGCGCGGGGACGGTCGTATCATCTGATGCCACCACCGCTCCCATGCGGGAGCGGGTTCGTCCCACGACGGGACAACCCATACAAGAAAACCCGGCTAATCAACCGGGTTTTTTTGTACTTCCGATAATCTCAGGCCTGCACATTTATCACTGACGTAATGATCAGCATAAGTTCGCTGCGCGTTTCAACTGATAAAGTTGCCAGTTGTGCAGCAACCAGCAAGAACACAGAGTCAAGGCTCCAAAAAACATCGACGCCAGTCGAGAGGGGATATCTGTGAGCACTGTGATCGACGAGTTCAATGATCTGCCGCTAGGCCAGGTATACGTCAAAGGCGATGTCATCGAACGCCCAAGATTTGGCTACAAGCTGAAAGTCATCAACGAACTGAAATGGACGGTAAAGCAAGAGAACGGCAAAAAGTTTCTGGAGGGCGAAGGGACCGACCGCGATCATCAACCGGGAGACACGCTGATAACGCTTGATGGGACGGCAAGCCGCATCAAGGTTGTCAAAGAAGGCACATTCGAACAGTTTGTCGTGAAGAATGCCAATGGCCAGGTAGTGGGCACAACCGCAGAAGTCAGTCAGCCAGGCATCAAGAGTGTCACGCTCATCCGCTCCATCGACCATAACAGCGCGCACACCAAATTGAAGTCTTTCGAATACGACCCAGAGTGACAGGGCATGGCGTTGCGGACTTGAGCCCGCTACCCTGTTCACTCCCTGTGGGAGCAGGCTCGTTTTGCGATAAAGCCATCACCCAACAAAAAGCCCCGAGCAAACGACCGGGGCTTTTTTTCATCTCAAGTAATCTGAGACCAGCAAAAACAGAGAAAGTTTCACAGCAAAATCAGCAAGTTAGGAAATTGTGTACAACTCGTGCTACTCGTCGGATTTCCATTGCCAGCCGCTTCGCTGAGCCTCAAATTCCGCCTCGTCATCCCTCTGAGGCTCTCTTGATGAAGAAGTACTCCTCGATTCTGTTGTTGTCTTTTGGTCTGCTCAGCGGCGCTGCCATGGCAGGCGGCACCACCGAGGCCGGCATTGGCGGCGCATTGGGTGGGGTACTGGGCTCGGTGGTCGGCCAGTCCATCGGCGGCAACACCGGCTCGGCCATCGGCGCAGGTCTGGGTGGCGCGGCGGGCAGTGCCGTCGGTGCCGACAAGCGCCAGCGCGGTGAAGCCGCCATTGGCGGTGCGCTGGGCGCGGCGGGCGGCAACGTCGTCGGCCGTCAGGTCGGCGGCAGCACCGGTAGCCTGATCGGCGCAGCCGCAGGTGGCGGTGCCGGTGGCGCACTGGGTAACTACATGGGCAACAAGGCCGACGAAGACGATCGCCACGACCGCGATCGCGATCGGCGCTACCGCCGCGACGACCGTCGCCATTGGGACCACGGCCATCACTACGGCCATCGCAAGCACAAGCGCCACTGGCGTGACTGATCGGCGTCCACTCACCTACGCCTGATACCTAAGGCCCCGCCCTCACCCGGCGGGGCCTTTGTATTCCGACAGGTCGAGGGCGTAAGGGACACCCCGATATGGAGGCAGGTAGCCACTAGCTATCATTTCCCACCGCCATCACAACAGGGGACGCAGGGAATGCGCACGAGCCTCGTCGATCCAACACGCCAGCCCGAATCCGGGGAGGCAGAAGGATGACGGACGATACGCGCCCGCCACACCTCGACCACGCCTGCTTCCTGCGCATCCGCCGACGGGTTTCCCAGGCCACCGGCCTGCAACTGGCAGACGATCGCCAGAGCATGGTTGCCCATCGCCTGCACGCCCGCTTGCGCTTCCACCGGCTGGCAAGCTTCGAGGCCTACCTCGACCTGATCGATGCACACCCCGGCGAACAGACGCACCTGCTGCACCTGCTCATTGCCCGGGACACCTACTTCTTTCGCGAGCATCGCCACTTCGAACAGTTGCAACGCTGGCTCCCCAGGCTCGCTCACCCGGTACGCCTGTGGAGTGCGGCCTGTGCCAGCGGCGAAGAGGCCTGGAGCCTGGCCATGGTCGCGCAACAGAGCACATCCGCCGGCTGGCAGGTGCTGGCCAGCGACTACGACAGCGCCCTGCTGCGACAGGCTGAGGCCGGTGTCTACGACATCGCCCAGGCCCGCTACTTTCCCCACGGCTGGCTGGACTGCCATTGCCTGTGTGGCGCCGACGAAGCAGCCGGTCGTCTACGTATCGCACCGAGCCTGCGCGACCGGGTACGCTTCGAGAAGATCAACCTGATCGAGCCGCTGCCGACCGATCTGGGCGAGTTCGATGTAATCCTGCTGCGTAACCTGCTCGCGGGTTTCGACGCGCGGTGCAAGGCCGATGTCCTGCTGCGCCTGATGCCACACCTGCGTCCGGGCGGGCTGTTGATGATCGGCCACAGCGAGAGCATTCACGGCCTGGACCTGCCCCTGCGGCCACTACTGCCGTCGGTGTTCGAACGCCTATGATGAATAGCACTGCCGCATCGAACGGCAGACAAGGACTGGTCGCGCCCCCGCGCGGCAGTGCGCTTGTGGATCGAGCAGGCCTGCCGCCCCCCTTCCCTTGCGAAACAGGCCTTGACCCATGCCCTGCCGAATCCTGCTTGCCGACGACTCGCCACTTTTCCGCGCCGGCCTGCGCGCCCTGCTCGAACAGAAGAAGGAATACACCGTGGTCGGAGACACCAGCGACGGCATGAGCGCCGTGAGTCTGGCGGAAAAGCTGCGGCCCGAGATCGTCGTGCTCGACATGAACAGCGATGCACTGGATTGTCAGCAGGTGCTGCAGGAACTGTTTATCCGGGTTCCGGCCACACGCGTGCTGATGCTCTCGACACGCTCGGAACTGGAGCATGTGATGAGCTGCCTGCAACTCGGCGCCCAGGGCTTCCTGCTCAAGAGCGCCACCGTGGCAGAGTTCGAGCAGGCGTTGCAGACTTTGCGCAGCGGTGGTCAGTACCTGTCGTCGACGGTGCTGCCGATGGTCATCGGGCAGGCCCTCAAGCACAGTCGCAAGCGCACGCCCAGCCCCGCACAAGCGCCGCTGACCACCCGTCAGCTGGAAATCCTGCGCCTGATCGCTCGCGGCGAGAGCACCCGCTCCATCGCCGAGGGGCTGGGGCTGAGCATCAAGACCATCGAGGCCCATCGCTCGCAGATCATGCACCGCCTGCAGATCCACGATGTCCCGGGGTTGGTGCTGTTTGCCGTGCGCGAGGGGATCATTCGCCTCAACGATTGAGCGACAGCCCCGCCAGGATCAGTTGCAGGGTTTCCGGCAACACCGCCGGGTGCCCCGTGGCGCGTTCGATGAATACGTGCACCACAGTGCCCGCCGCACAGGGCTCGGCCTCGCCCGGCCGGTACAACGCCAGGCAAAACTCCACCGTGCTGCCAGACAGCCGCGTCACCCCCAGGCCGACCTCCAGCACATCGGGAAATCCAGGCAGGGCATAGAAGTCCGCGGCAGAGCTGACCACGAAACCCACCAGATCACCGTCGCGCAGGTCCAGTTCAGCCTGTTCGACGAGAAACGCCTGGATGGCCGTCTCGAAGAAGGCATGCACCGTGGAACCGGCAAGGTAGCCGTTGTGGTCGTTGTCCTGCGGGCGGGTGAGGATGGGGTGGAAATGAGAAAAGGCACTGCGCTTGATGGTCTCGGGCATGGGGTATCCAAGGCGGGTGGCAGGAAAGGAAAGCTTCCCACATCTGATCTGGAAAACCATAGACGCAAACACAGCCCTTGATCGCCAGACATGAAAAAGCCGCCCCGAAGGGCGGCTCTTTCAGTGCGGCCAGTACAGCTTACAGCTGTGGGCCAGCGGCCTTGATGGCGTCGGAAACTTCGAACTTCTTGAAGTTTTCGATGAACAGCTTGGCCAGGCCTTTGGCGGCCTCGTCGTAAGCGGCCTTGTCAGCCCAGGTGGCGCGCGGGTTGAGCAGCTCGGTGTCGACGCCTGGAACGGACTTCGGTACGTCCAGGTTGATGATGTCCAGGTGTTCGGTTTCAGCACCGACCAGAGCACCGCTCTGGATCGCGGCGATCACACCACGGGTGGTCGGGATGCTGAAGCGCTTGCCGACACCGTAGCCACCGCCGGTCCAGCCGGTGTTGACCAGGTAAACCTTGGAGTTGAAGCCATTGATGCGCTTGATCAGCAGCTCGGCGTACTCGCCTGCAGGACGGGCGAAGAACGGCGCGCCGAAGCAGGTGGAGAAGGTCGACTTGATGCCGCCGCCCGAACCCATTTCGGTGGAACCGACCAGCGCGGTGTAGCCCGACAGGAAGTGGTAGGCCGCCTGCTCGTTGTTCAGGATCGACACCGGAGGCAGAACGCCAGTCAGGTCGCAGGTCAGGAAGATGACCGCGTTCGGCTCGCCACCCAGGTTGGCTTCGGCGCGCTTGGCGACGTGCTCCAGCGGGTAGGCGGCACGGCTGTTCTGGGTCAGGCTGACATCGGTGTAGTCGGCGTGGCCGGTTTCGTCGATAACGACGTTTTCCAGCACCGCACCATGCTTGATGGCTTTCCAGATGACCGGCTCGTTCTTCTCGGACAGGTCGATGCACTTGGCGTAGCAACCACCTTCCATGTTGAAGACGACACCTTCGCCCCAACCGTGCTCGTCGTCACCGATCAGGTAACGGCTTTCGTCGGCGGAGAGGGTGGTCTTGCCGGTGCCGGACAGGCCGAAGAACAGGGTCACATCGCCTTCTTCGCCGATGTTGGCCGCGCAGTGCATCGGCAGCACGTCGACTTCCGGCAGCAGGAAGTTCTGCACCGAGAACATGGCTTTCTTCATTTCGCCGGCATAGCGCATGCCTGCGATCAGCACTTTCTTCTGGGCGAAGTTGAGGATGACGCAACCATCGGAGTTGGTGCCATCACGCTCTGGAACGCACTCGAAGTTGGCGACGTTGAGGATCTGCCACTGATCGCGGCCGGCCGGGTTGAACTGGCCTTTTTCCGGATTGATGAACAGGCAACGGCCGAACAGGTTCTGCCAGGCGGTCTGGGTGGTCATCTTCACCGGCAGGTAGTGCTCGGCTGCAGCACCAACGTGTACGTAGGAGACGAAGTGTTCCTGGGCGTTGTTGAACGCCTCGACGCGGTCCCACAGGGCATCGAACTTGTCGGCTGGGAACTTGCGGTTGATCGGGCCCCAGGCGATGGCGGCAGAGGTGCTCGGCTCATCGACGATGAAACGGTCAGCGGGCGAACGGCCAGTACGGTGACCGGTTTTCACGACCAGTGCGCCAGTATCGGCCAGCACGCCTTCACCGCGTTGCAGCGCATGTTTTACCAGCTCGTCGACGGTCAGGTCGGTGTACACGGTGTTGTTGGCTTGCGTCATGAGATACCCCATCCGGCCCGAGGCCGAGTGCTCCAAACGTTTTGTAGTGGCCTGTTTCAAACTACTACAGCGAAAAAAGTGGCCGGATTATGCCAGAAACGCCCAAAAAAAGTAGGCCCCTCCTGTCGTAACTGCGCTTTTACGCAATTAGACAGGAGAATCTCCTGTAGTGAAGCGTTTCAGTGGCGAGTTTCTGACGCTTCGTCCGTGCCACCACCCGCAAACAATTGCGCTACATCGGTGGCATCGAAGAAATACCGCTCGTTGCAGAACTGGCAATCGATCTCGACCTTGCCACCACATTCCTCGACCAGCGCCTTGGCATCCGCCTCGCCGAGACTGACCAAAGCGTTGCCGGAACGCTCACGCGAGCAGCTGCAGTGGAAGCGCAGCGGCTCGATGTCGAAGAGGCGTACGGCGTCCTCGTGATAGAGGCGGTGCAGCAGGGTTTCGTTGCCTTCGGCCCACTCATCGGGCTTCAGCGTGCTGGCCATGGCCACTACGTGTTGCCAGCTGTCTTCGCGCTCTTCTTCATCACGCTGGCGGTCGACCGGCAACTGCTGCAGCAGCAGGCCACGGGCCTTGCCCGCCGAGGTGTCGAGCCAGAAGCGCGTGTTGAGCTGCTGGGATTGCACGAAGTAGTTGGTGAAGCATTCGGACAGGTTGGCGCCATCGAGGTCGACGGTGCCCTGGTAGCGCTGGCCCTTGACCGGGTCGATGGTCAGCGTGAGGTGGCCACCAGGCATCAGGTCCGCCAGGGTGGCGTCAGCGGCGATCTGATCGGCCTCGTAACGTGCCATGCCGCGGATGTCGCGCTGGCTCGAGCACTCCACCATCAGCAGCGGGATCGGCCCTTGCGAGCGCGCCTGCAGAATCAGCAGGCCATCGAACTTGAGTGCGCCGACCAGTAGCGAGGTGGCAGCCATCAGCTCACCCAGCAGAGCGGCAACCGGCTGCGGATAAGGGTGACGGGCAAGCACTTCGCGGTAGCTCTTGTCGAGCTCGACCCATTCGCCGCGCACATCGCGCTCTTCGAACAGGAAGCGTTGGGTGAAATCGGTATCCGGTAAATCGCTCATGGTTTTGGCTATCTGAAAATTCTGAAAAGGGTGACAAAATGATTACAGGAGCTTACAAAGGCCCGTCGTAAAGCGCGTCCGACGCGCAGAATTTCAGCTGGCAATCGAGGTATTTTATGGATAATCGACCACTGTTCCAGGAAAAGTGGTCCTGGGGACCTCTGGCAGCCTGCACGTTACTGCCCGTCGCTCTACTGTGTTTCTGGTTGTGGCCGTTTGGCCAGATCCTGTTCCTGACTTTCGACGAGTGGCTATTCCGTGCACTCAACGGCCCGCTGGCAGACAACACCACCTGGCGCTACATCTGGACCTTGGGCAGCCTGCGCCCCTTCGACATCGTCGTCGGCCTGATCCTGCTCCTGCTGCTGATCAAAGGCGACTGGGTGTTCAAGGCCGTACAGGTCCGACAGGCATTCTTCGGCTTTTTCGTCAGTCTGCTCCTCTTAGTGGTGGTTCGCGCGCTGTTTTCCAAGTGGGTGGATGCATCTGGATGGCAACATGACAGCCCGTCGATCGTATTCGACGACGCCGTGCGCCTGAGCCACTACTACCCGAACCTCGAAGCCCACTGGGAGCTCAAGGACCGTTCCAGCAAGAGTTTCCCGGGCGATCACGCCTCGGTACTGCTGCTCTGGGCCCTGTTCATGAGCCTGTTCAGTCGCCGACTGGTGCAGAGCCTGGTGATCTGGGGGCTGGCCGTGTTGTTCATGCTGCCGCGTCTGGTTGCTGGTGCGCACTGGGGACAGGATGACTACATCGGCGGTCTGGGGATGGCATTACTGGCCCTGGGCTGGACCGTGCATACCCCGCTAGCGGCCAAGGCCAGCGCGGCACTGGTGCGCTGGACCTCACCGCTGTTCAGGGTACTCGGCAAGTTGCCGCTGATCGGGCGCATGAGTGTGATGCGCACGGCCTCTTAAGCGCAACTGAAGGCGCAGGTCTACTCGAAACTGCCATGCAACTGGTGGATCTGCCGCCGTTGCTTCTTGTTTGGCCGGCCGTCGGTGGTCACCCCCATCGCCCCGGCCTTGCGCAGTTCGGCGGCCTGTTCGCGGCGCTTCACGCTGTCGGCGGTTTCCTCGTAGAGGGTCTGCGCCTCGGGCGCCCCGCGACGCACCACCGACAGCGCCTTGACCACCACGGTCTTCTCGTCGAAACCGGTGCGCAGCACGAACTCATCGCCTACCCGCGGCTCCTTGCCCGGTTTGCAGCGCTCACCACGGCAATGCACCTTGCCACTCTCGATCGCCGCCTTGGCCAACGCACGCGTCTTGTAGAAGCGCGCCGCCCACAGCCACTTGTCCAGGCGGACCTTATCGTCGTCTTCTGGTTTCTGTGCCATCCCTCTACCTCGAATTCTGTCTTTAACGGAACTGTACTACCGTAACTGTCGGATGCAAAAAGTCCGCGCCATGCTTACAGTTCACCACCTCATTCGCAGGGTGTGCTTCGTGAAAACATTTGACCATCTGACAGTGATCGGCCTGCGCGAGTGGATCGCCCTGCCCGACCTCGGTCTCGCCGGGCTTCGGGCCAAGATCGACACCGGCGCCAGCACCTCCAGCCTGCACGCCACCGACATCGAACCCTTCGAGCGCGACGGCCAGTCGTGGGTGCGCTTCACCGCACACCTGGGTTCGGTGGTGCAACTGCGCCATCGCCGCTGCGAGGCGCCGCTGGTTACCATGAAGACCATCAAGAGCTCCAACGGCCACGCCCAAACCCGCTACGTGATCCGCACGCCGCTGGCGTTGGGCGACCGGGTCTGGGAAGTGGAATTCACCCTGGCCTGCCGCAAGAGCATGCGCTATCGGTTGTTGCTTGGATCGAAAGCCTTGGTCCACGGTCAACTGGTCGTCAACCCCGGCCTCAAGTACGTTCAGGACAAACCGGCCTTCCCGGCCACTCTCTCCCCTGTCACAGGTGCTGCATGAAGATCGCCGTGCTTTCGCGCAACCCGCGTCTGTATTCCACCCGCCGCCTGGTCGAAGCCGGCACACAGCGCGGCCATGAAATGGTCGTGATCGACACCCTGCGCGCCTACATGAACATCGCCAGCCACAAGCCGCAGATCCACTATCGCGGCAAACCGCTGGAAGGTTTCGATGCGGTGATCCCACGTATCGGCGCCTCGGTGACCTTCTATGGCTGCGCCGTGTTGCGTCAGTTCGAGATGATGGGCGTCTATCCACTCAATGAATCGGTGGCCATCGCCCGCTCGCGGGACAAGCTGCGCTCTCTGCAACTGCTGTCACGCCGCGGCATCGGCCTGCCGATCACAGGCTTCGCTCACTCACCGGATGACATTCCCGACCTGATCCAGATGGTCAACGGCGCACCGCTGGTGATCAAGGTGCTCGAAGGCACCCAGGGCATCGGCGTAGTGCTGTGCGAAACGACCAAGGCTGCCGAGTCGGTCATCGAAGCGTTCATGGGCCTGAAGCAGAACATCATGGTCCAGGAGTACATCAAGGAGGCCGGCGGCGCCGATATCCGCTGCTTCGTGGTCGGCGACAAGGTCATCGCCTCGATGAAGCGCCAGGCCAAGCCCGGCGAATTCCGCTCCAACCTGCACCGCGGTGGAGTGGCCAGCCTGATCAAGATCACCCCCGAGGAACGCATGACGGCCATTCGTGCGGCCAAGGTCATGGGCCTTAGCGTGGCCGGGGTGGATATCCTGCGATCCAATCATGGCCCGCTGGTGATGGAAGTGAATTCGTCGCCGGGGCTGGAGGGTATCGAGGTCACCACCGGCAAGAACGTTGCCGGGATGATCATCGAACATCTGGAGAAGAACGGCGGGCCGAACCAGACTCGGACCAAGGGCAAGGGCTGATTCGAAACCGTTGCGGCCTCTTCGTGGCTATCCACGAAGAGGCCGCAGAACCTCACACCGCATCGCGCGGCAGCAACAACCCCAGCGGCAGGCGCACCCGCGCCTCGATCCCGCCACCGGAGCGGTTGCGCAACTCGACATTGCCGCCATGCTGGGCGGCGATACGCTTGACGATCGCCAAGCCCAGCCCGGTGCCCTTGCCCCCACGCGCGCGGTCGCCGCGAATGAACGGGTTGAAGATGGTCTCAAGTTCCGATTCGTCGATCCCCGTGCCCCGGTCGAGCACGCTGAGCACCACATACGGCGCGCCCTGCTCACCTGATACATAAGCCGCCACCTCGACGCCCTTGCCCGCATGGTGCAGGGCATTGCCGATCAGGTTGCCCAGCATGCGCTTGAGCGATACACGTCGTAGCGGGAAGGGTGGAATAGGCTCCAGGCACAGGCGCACGCGCTCTTCGGGCTGGTTATAAGGCGCCACCACCTCGCGAATCAGATAACCCAGGTCGACTTCTTCCACCGGCTCGTCGCGGCCATCGCGGATGAAGGCCAGGAACTGGTCGAGAATGGCGTCCATGTCTTCGATGTCGCGCACCATGTCGTCGCTGAGCTCGCTTTCGTTACCCATCAGCGACAGCGACAGCCGTAGCCGGGTCAGGGGCGTGCGCAGGTCGTGGGAGACCCCCGCCAGCATCAGCTCGCGCTCGCGCCCGGCCTGCTCGACATCCTCGGCCATCTGGTTGAACGCCCGGTACACCTCGGTCATCTCGCTGGGCGTATCGCTGATAGGCAGGCGCACACTGCGCCCCTGCCCGAGCTGGCGGGCAGCGAACACCAGGCGCTTGAGCGGCTGGTTGAGCTGGCGCACGAAGATCCAGGCCGACGCGGTGGACAGCAGGCCGATGGCCAGGAACCAACCGAGCACGTTCCAGATCTTCTGCCCCCGCAACGGGTGCGGGTACAACGGCACCTTCAACCACCCCGGCCCCAGGCTCGGCGCATTGACCCACAGTGCCGGCGGCGCGTGGATGCGCAGGCGCACCTCGGTATCCTCGCCCAGCTCGGCCTGCATCTGGCGCTGGTAGATCTCGCTGTACGGCCAGTGCTGCTCACCCTCAGGAACACCCGAGCCGGTCACGCGGATCAGGCCGGCCGCCTCGGCGATCTGGTCCCGGTTCTCTTCATCGGCCGCCCAATAGGCACGCAAGGTCAGCGCCACACCGTGGCTGTACTGGCGGTCGACCAGCACATCCTCGTTCATCAGCAGGTACACCAGCGTCAGCGCCTTGGAAAACAGGACGACGATCAGCACCAGCCACAGGGTGCGGGCGAAGAAGCTTTGCGGAAACCAGAGAGGCGTTTTCATTGGCGACGATTACTGCACGGCGGGGACAAGCATGGCGGGGACCACAGACGAAAACAGGGCGACCCTTGCGGGCCGCCCTGCCGTGTCATGGCAGCGGTTCATTTACCGGCATTTCCGTCCGGCACGAAGACATAACCCACACCCCAGACCGTCTGGATGTAGCGAGGCTTCGATGGATCGGGTTCGATCATCCGGCGCAGGCGCGAGATCTGCACGTCGATTGAGCGCTCAAGGGCATCCCACTCGCGGCCACGGGCCAGGTTCATCAGCTTGTCACGGGTCAGCGGTTCGCGAGCATGCATGACCAGTGCCTTGAGCACGGCGAACTCACCGGTGGTGAGCATGTGCACTTCATCGCCGCGCTTGAGTTCGCGGGTGGCCAGCGACAGTTCGTAGTCGCCGAAGGTGACGGTCTCTTCCTCGCTGCCCGGAGCGCCAGGAACGCTCGGGACCTGGCGCCGCAGCACGGCCTTGACCCGCGCGACCAGCTCGTCGGGGTTGAACGGCTTGGCGAGATAATCGTCAGCGCCCAGCTCGAGGCCCTTGATGCGGCTGAGCTCGTCGCCCTTGGCGGTGAGCATGATGATCGGGATCTGGTTGTTCGCCGCGCGCAGGCGGCGGCAGGCGGAGAGGCCGTCTTCACCCGGCAGCATGAGGTCGAGCACCACCAGGTTGAACACTTCGCGGGCCAGCAGGCGGTCCATCTGCTCGACGTTCGGCACGGCGCGGGCACGGAAGCCCTTGCTGGTGAAGAAACGTTCCAGCAGGCTGCTCAGCCCTGGATCGTCGTCAACGATGAGAATCTTTTCGCCTTCAGCAATGTTTGCGGTGCTGGTCATCAATAACTCCTCTGATATCGCGGCGCATTATGGCGTAGCCATTGCGATGCGTGCCGTGTGCATTGTTAGCAGATTTTTCCCCGGGTGCCACTTCCCGCACCAGGAGCATGGCCAAGCGCCATCACCGCAAGCCGGACGCGATGGGTATAATGCGCGGCTTTCATCCAGTGCCGCCGGGCCTGAACCCCCACTGCGGCCCTAGTATTCACTATTTGTCAGGTGGTTCTCATGGACAGCATCAACAGCCGTATCGCCGAGGAACTGGGCGTGCGCCCACAGCAGGTCGAGGCGGCCGTGGGCCTGTTGGACGAAGGCTCGACCGTGCCCTTCATCGCCCGTTACCGCAAGGAAGTGACCGGCAGCCTGGACGATACGCAACTGCGCCACCTGGAAGAGCGCCTGCGTTACCTGCGTGAACTCGACGAGCGCCGCGCCAGCATCCTGGCAAGCATCGAGGAGCAGGGCAAGCTGACCCCGGAACTGGCCCGCGAGATCAAGCTCGCCGACACCAAGACCCGCCTCGAAGACCTTTACCTGCCCTACAAGCAAAAGCGCCGCACCAAGGGCCAGATTGCCCTGGAAGCCGGCCTGGGCGAACTGGCCGACGGCCTGTTCGACGACCCGCAGCGCGACCCTGAAAGCGAAGCCGCGCGCTTTGTCGACGCCGACAAAGGCGTCGCCGACGTCAAGGCCGCCCTCGAAGGCGCCAAGTACATCCTCATGGAGCGCTTCGCCGAAGACGCCGCCCTGCTCGAAAAGCTGCGCGGTTTCCTCAAGCAGGAGGCAGTGCTCACCGCGCGCGTGATACCGGGCAAGGAAGAGGAAGGCGCCAAGTTCCGCGACTACTTCGCCCATGACGAACTGCTGCGCAACGCCCCGTCGCACCGCGCCCTGGCGATCTTCCGCGGTCGCAACGAAGGCGTGCTGAGCGCTTCGCTCAAGGTCGGCGAGGAGCTGCCGGGCACCCTGCACCCGTGCGAGCTGATGATCGCCAGCCTCGTTGGCATCGAGAACCGCAGCCGCCCGGCCGACAAATGGCTGGGCGAGGTGGTGCGCTGGACCTGGAAGGTCAAGCTCTACACTCACCTGGAAACCGACCTGTTCGGCGAGCTGCGCGACAACGCCGAAGGCGAGGCGATCAACGTCTTCGCCCACAACCTGCACGACCTGCTGCTGGCCGCCCCGGCCGGCCCGCGTGCCACCCTGGGCTTCGACCCCGGCCTGCGCACCGGCTGCAAGGTCGCGGTGGTCGATGCCACCGGCAAGCTGCTGGACTACACCACCGTCTACCCGCACGCGCCAAAAAACGACTGGGACCGCACCATCTCCGTGCTCGCCGCCCTGTGCGCCAAGCATTCGGTGGAGCTGATCGCCATCGGCAACGGCACCGCCAGCCGCGAAAGCGACAAGCTGATCGGTGACCTGGTGAAAAAATACCCGGCGCTGAAGATCACCAAGGTCATGGTCTCCGAAGCAGGCGCCTCGGTGTACTCCGCGTCCGAACTGGCTGCCCGCGAATTCCCGGATCTCGACGTCTCGATCCGCGGCGCGGTGTCGATCGCCCGCCGCCTGCAGGATCCGCTGGCCGAACTGGTGAAGATCGATCCGAAGTCCATCGGGGTGGGTCAGTACCAGCACGATGTGTCGCAGGTGAAACTGGCGCGCGGCCTGGACGCGGTGGTCGAGGACTGCGTGAACGCCGTGGGCGTGGACGTCAACACCGCCTCGGTGGCCTTGCTGACCCGTATCTCCGGCCTGAACGCCACACTGGCACAGAACATCGTCGCCCACCGCGACGCCAACGGCCCGTTCGCCACCCGGGCGGCGCTGAAGAAGGTCAGCCGCCTCGGCGAGAAGACCTTCGAGCAGGCCGCAGGCTTCCTGCGCGTGATGAACGGCGACAACCCGCTGGACGCCTCTGCCGTGCACCCCGAAGCCTACCCACTGGTGCAACGTATCGCCGCCGACACCGACCGCGACATCCGCTCGCTGATCGGCGACAGCAGCTTCCTCAAGCGCCTCGACCCGAAGAAATTCACCGACGAATCCTTCGGCCTGCCGACCGTCACCGACATCCTCCAGGAGCTGGACAAGCCTGGCCGCGACCCGCGCCCTGAGTTCAAGACCGCCACCTTCCAGGATGGCGTCGAGGACCTCAAGGACCTGGAGCCCGGCATGATCCTCGAAGGCGTGGTGACCAACGTCACCAACTTCGGTGCCTTCATCGACATCGGCGTGCACCAGGATGGTCTGGTGCACATCTCGGCGCTGTCGGAGAAGTTCGTCAAGGATCCTCGCGAGGCGGTCAAGGCCGGCGACGTGGTCAAGGTCAAGGTCATGGAAGTGGATATCCCGCGCAAGCGCGTCGGCCTGTCCATGCGCATGAGCGACACCCCCGGCGAGAAGGTCGAAGGCAACCGTGGCGGCGCACGCGGCAACGGCGGCAACCGTTCGCAGCAGGCACCACGCCCACGCGAGACAGCCACCGCCGCACCGGCCAACAACGCCATGGCCGCGCTGTTCGCCAACGCCAAGCAGTTGAAGAAGAAGTGATGGACGTCCCGAAGGAATACGTCGAAAGCGCCTTCAGCCAGCTTCTGGGCTGCCGCCTGCAACGCCTGGATGCAGGCGTTGCCGAGGTGGCCCTGCCGCTGGAACCGCACTTGCGCAACCGTGGCCAGAAACTGCACGGTGGGGCGATCTTCAGCCTGGTGGACATCGCCATGGGCCTGGCCTGTTCGGCCAGCCATGGCTTCGACCAGCAGAGCGTGACCATCGAATGCAAGATCAACTACATGCGCGCTGTCAGCGACGGCGAAGTGCTGTGCACCGCCCGGGTGATACACGCCGGGCGGCGTACGCTGGTGGTCGACGCCGACGTGCTCCAGGGCGACAAACTGGTGGCCAAGGCACAGGGAACCTTCGCGGTTCTCTAGCTGCCCGAGTGATAACTGCGGTATTTTTGCCGGTATTGGTCGGGCGCTGTCACTGACCCTATCGCGTGACAAGCCCGCTCACACAGGTGCCTCGGTGCTTTTGTGGGAGCGGGCTTGTCCCGCGATGGGCTCGGCAAGGCCCCAAAGTATCTGCGCTACCAGCACCGGAACCGCGTAAACCAGGCGACAACGCCAGTTCCTTTGTCCCTACCCTTGTAGACCGTCATTTCTACCCCCATATTGGGGCGACTGACGCGTGAAGGAATCCATCTTGAGCGACCTCCTCAATCGCCGCCTGAGCTTGCTCGGCGCCAATCTCTCCCTGCTCAAGCAGTGCCTGCACGGCATTGAGCGCGAATGCCTGCGAGTAACCGACGAAGGTCGGCTGGCCCAGACCCCACACCCCGAAGCCCTGGGTTCGGCACTGACCAACGAGCAGATCACCACCGATTATTCCGAGTCGCTGCTGGAGTTCATCACCCCGGCCCTGGCTGATCCGGCCAAGGTGCTCGAGAACCTCGAGGAGATCCACCGTTTCGTCTACACCAAGCTCGGCGACGAATACCTGTGGAGCCCGTCGATGCCGTGCGCGCTGCCCGCCGAGGAAGACATCCCGATCGCCGAGTACGGCAGCTCCAACATCGGCAAGCTCAAGCACGTGTACCGCAAGGGCCTGGCCCTGCGCTACGGCCGCACCATGCAGTGCATCGCCGGCATCCACTACAACTTCTCGCTGCCCGAGGCCCTCTGGCCCCTGCTGCGTGAAGCGGAAGGCAGCGAGCAGGACGACCGTGACTATCAGTCGTCGGCCTACATTGCGCTGATCCGCAACTTCCGCCGCTACAGCTGGCTGCTGATGTACCTGTTCGGCGCCTCGCCAGCACTGGACAAAGGCTTCCTGCGCGGCCGCCCGCACCAGCTCGAAGAGCTGGATGCCAACACCCTCTACCTGCCCTACGCCACTAGCCTGCGCATGAGCGACCTGGGTTACCAGAGCAACGCCCAGGCCGGCCTGACGCCCTGCTACAACAACCTGTCCAGCTACACCGACAGCCTGCGCAAGGCCGTTGGCACGCCTTACCCGCCCTATGTCGAAGTGGGTACGCACAAGGACGGCGAATGGGTGCAGTTGAACACCAACATCCTGCAGATCGAGAACGAGTACTATTCGAACATTCGCCCCAAGCGTGTCACCTACACCGGCGAACGTCCGATCCAGGCCCTGATCGCGCGCGGCGTGCAGTACGTCGAGGTGCGCTGCCTGGACATCAACCCCTTCCTGCCGGTGGGCATCGACCTGACCGAGGCTCGCTTCCTCGACGCCTTCCTGCTGTTCTGCGCGCTTGAGGACAGCCCATCGCTGGACAACGGCGAATGCGGCCAGTGCACCAGCAACTTCCTCACCGTAGTCAAGGAAGGCCGTCGCCCAGGCCTGGAGCTGCAGCGCGATGGTCAGCCGGTCGCCCTGCGCGAATGGGCCAGCGATCTGATCGCCCGCATCGGCCAGCTGGCCGGACTGCTTGACCAGGCGCAAGGTGGTGACGACCACGCCAAGGCCCTGGAGGCGCAGCAGGCCAAGGTCGACGACCCGGAGCTGACACCTTCTGCACAGGTCCTGGCGCGCATGACCGAGCACGAAGAAAGCTTCGTCGAATTCTCGCTGCGCCAGAGCAAGCTGCACGCCGAAACCTTCCGTGAGCAAGCGCTGCCTGGCGAGCGCCAGCAAGCCTTCGAAACACTCGCCCGCGACTCTCTGGCCGAACAGTCGCGCCTGGAGCAGCAGGAAGTCGGCGACTTCGACCTGTTCGTCGGTGCCTACCAGGCCAGCATCCTGGCGATCAGCAACTGATGAGCCGCACGCCCTCGTCACGCAAGCCCCGCGCCAGCAGCCAGGCCAGGATCGAAGCGATCCTGGCGGCGGCTCGCGAGCTGCTGGCGGGCGAGGGGGTAGCGGGGCTGTCGATCTACAGCGTGGCCGAACGGGCGCAGATCCCGCCGTCCTCGGTCTATCACTTCTTCGCCAGCGTTCCGGCGTTGCTCGAAGCCCTGACCGCCGACGTGCACCGCGCCTTTCGCGAGGCGCTGAGCGCGCCGATCGACAACCACGCCTTCAGCACCTGGCAGGGTCTGTCACGCCTGGTCGAGCAGCGCATGCTGGATATCTACAACCAGGACACTGCCGCCCGGCAGTTGATCCTCGCCCAGCATGGCCTGAGCGAAGTGGTCCAGGCCGACCGCCAGCACGACATGGAGCTGGGCGATTTGCTGCACAAGCTGTTCGACCGGCATTTCCTGCTGCCGGTGATGCCTGGGGACGTGGATGTGTTCGCCCTGGCAATGGAGCTGAGCGACCGGGTCTATGCCCGGTCGATACAGCTGCACGAGCAGATCACACCGCGCATGGCAGAGGAAGGCATGCGGGTGTTCGAGGCTTATCTGGGGCTGTATCTGCCGCCGTTCCTGGCCAAGCGCACAAGCTGAAATTGCCTTCGCGGGCAAGCCCGCTCCTACAGGTTACTGTGGGAGCGGGCTTGCCCGCGAAAGCCTTCACACGGCCCGGGAGTCAAACGCCATCACAGCTTGGCGATGGACACCTCGGTGGATTTCACGAAGGCAATCACTTCACTGCCAACCTGCAGTTCCAGCTCGCGCACGGAACGCGTAGTGATCACCGAAGTGACGATGCCGGAGGCGGTCTGCACGTCGATTTCCGACAGTACCGGGCCTTCGAGGATTTCTTTGACGGTGCCTTTGAACTGGTTGCGGACGTTGATCGCTTTGATGGTCATGGCTTGATTCCTTTGGTTGGCTTCGCAGATTCAGTGGGCCCAACGCAGTTGCGTGGGCAAAGGGGCTACAGGTTCCGGCTCGGGCGGGGTGCCAGGGACGGACAGGACACGGTTGAGCACTTCGCTTTCCAGCGCCGCCAGGCGGTGCGAACCACGCGCCCGCGGCCTTGCCAGGTCGACGGTGAGGTCCAGACCGACCTCGCCGTCCTCGATCAGGATCACCCGGTCGGCCACGGCAACGGCCTCGTTGACGTCGTGGGTGACCAACAGCACGGTGAAGCCGTGTTCGCGCCAGAGGCGCTCGATCAGTTGCTGCATTTCGATTCGCGTCAGGGCATCTAGTGCACCCAGTGGCTCGTCGAGCAGCAGCAGGCGTGGCTGGTGGATCAGCGCGCGGGCCAGGGCCACGCGCTGCTTCTGCCCGCCGGACAGCGCAGCTGGCCATTCATTGGCACGATCGGCCAGGCCGACCTCTTCCAGCGCTTGCACCGCGCGTGGCCGCCAGTCTCCGGACAAGCCCAGGCCGACGTTGTCGATCACCTTCTTCCAGGGCAGCAGACGGGCGTCCTGGAACATCAGACGGGTTTCCTCGCGGGCATCGGCCAGCGGCGCGGCACCGGCCAGCAGCTCGCCGGCGCTGGGTTGGTCCAGACCGGCCAGCAGGCGCAACAAGGTGCTCTTGCCACAGCCGGAGCGGCCAACGATGGCGACGAACTGGCCTGCCGGGATGTGCAGGTCGATACCGCGCAGCACTTCACGCTTGCCGAAGGTCTTGCGCAGGCCGTTGGCGGCCAGCGGGATGCCACGCAGCAGGCGCGGCGGTTGTTCCTTGAGCACGGTCATGCGCCCTCCTTCTTCGCCACCTGGTAGGCGGGGTGCCAGCGCAGCCAGACACGCTCCAGGCCACGGGCGGCGAGGTCGGCGAGCTTGCCGAGCACGGCGTACATGACGATGGCCAGGACCACCACGTCGGTTTGCAGGAATTCACGGGCGTTCATCGCCAGGTAACCGATGCCGGCATTGGCCGAGATGGTCTCGGCAACGATCAGGGTCAGCCACATGAAGCCCAGGGCAAAGCGCACACCGACCAGGATCGAAGGCAGCGCACCGGGCAGGATCACCTGGCGGAACAGCGAGAAACCGGACAGGCCATAGCTGCGCGCCATTTCCACCAGCGCCGGGTCGACATTACGGATGCCGTGGTAGGTGTTCAGGTAGATCGGGAACAGCGTGCCCAGCGCGACCAGGAAGATCTTCGCCGACTCGTCGATGCCGAACCACAGGATCACCAGCGGGATCAGCGCCAGGTGCGGCACGTTGCGGATCATCTGCACCGAGCTGTCGAGCAGGCGTTCGCCCCAGTTCGAAAGGCCGGTGACGAACCCCAGCAACAGACCGATGCTGCCGCCGATCAAAAAGCCCACACCTGCGCGCCAGCCACTGATCGCCAGGTGCGTCCAGATCTCGCCGCTGCGCACCAGTTCGACACCGGCGCTGACCACAGCGCTCGGTGCCGGCAAGATGCGCGTGGACAGCCATCCAGCGCTGACCGCCAGCTGCCACACCGCCAGCAGCAGCACGGGCAAGGCCCATGGCGCCAGGCGCTGTGTCAGGGTGGAGGAAGTTGCACGACTCATGGCCTGGCCCTCAGCTCTGCGACACGGACTTGGGCAGGATGTCGTTGGCGACCATTTCACCGAACGGGCTCACGTAGCCCCCGGTCTTGGCCTGCTCCGGGCGCTGCACGTCCAAGTGCGGGAACAGCAGCTCGGCGACGCGGTAGGACTCTTCCAGGTGTGGATAACCGGAGAAGATAAAGGTATCGATGCCCAGGTCGGCGTATTCCTTGACCCGCGCCGCGACCGTCGGGCCATCGCCCACCAGCGCGGTACCGGCGCCGCCTCGTACCAAGCCGACGCCCGCCCACAGGTTGGGGCTGACTTCGAGCTTGTCGCGGTTGCCGTTGTGCAAGGCCGCCATGCGTTGCTGGCCAACCGAATCGAAGCGCGCCAGCGAGGCCTGGGCGCGGGCGATGGTGTCATCGTCCAGGTGCGAAATCAGTCGATCGGCGGCAGCCCAGGCTTCTTCGTTGGTTTCCCGCACGATCACATGCAGGCGGATACCGAAGCGCACTTCGCGGCCTTGCGCAGCGGCTTTCTCGCGCACCGCGGCGATCTTCTCCGCCACTGCAGCCGGGGGCTCACCCCAGGTCAGGTACAGCTCGACCTGCTCGGCGGCGAGGTCTTGTGCGGCCTCGGACGAACCGCCGAAATACAGCGGCGGGCGCGGCTGCTGGATCGGTGGATAGAGCAGCTTGGCGCCCTTCACCTGGATGTGCTTGCCGTCGTAGTCGACCACTTCGCCTTCCAGCACCTTGCGCCAGATGCGCGTGAACTCGACCGAGGCTTCGTAGCGCTCCTGGTGGTTCAGGTGCAGACCATCGCCGGCCAGCTCGTCCGGATCACCACCGGTCACCAGGTTGAACAGCGCCCGGCCATTGGACAGGCGATCCAGAGTCGCAGCCTGGCGGGCGGCCACGGTCGGCGAAATGATGCCCGGGCGCAGCGCGACCAGGAACTTCAGGTTCTGCGTCACCGGAATCAGTGACGCCGCGACCAGCCAGGAGTCCTCGCAGGAACGACCGGTAGGGATCAGCACGCCACCGAAACCCAGGCGATCGGCCGCCTGGGCGATCTGGGTCAGGTAGCCGTGATCGACGGCGCGTGCGCCTTCGGTGGTACCCAGGTACTTGCCGTCGCCGTGGGTGGGGAGGAACCAGAAAATGTTAAGGCTCATTGGAGTTGTCTCCTCAAGGGGGGCTCAAGCCGCAGCGATGCTGCGGCGCAGGCGAATCGTTCAAGGCGCGCTGGCGACCTTGGCCGGTGGGGTCCAGATCACGTCCTTGATGCTCAAGGGCTTGGGAATCAGCTTCAGGGCCTGGAAGGTGTCGGCGATCTTCTGTTGCGCGGCGATCACCTGCGGGGTCAGCGGCGCAGCGCCGTAGCCCTGGCGCTTGACTGAGGTCAGGGTGATATCGGCCGGCAGGCCGAGCAGCGGCGCGACCTGGTCGGTCACTTGCTGCGGGTTGGCCTGGGACCACTCGCCCACGGCGCGCACCTCGTCGATGAGGGTGCTGATCACCGCCGGGTGCTGGGTGGCGTAGCTGCGGGTAGCCAGGTAGAACTGGTGGTTGTCGACCAGGTCCTTGCCATCACGCAGGGTACGGGCCTGCAACTGCTGTTCGGCAGCCGCCTGGTACGGGTCCCAGATCACCCAGGCATCGACGCTGCCACGCTCGAAGGCGGCGCGGGCATCCGCAGGTGGCAGGTAAACGGGCTGGATGTCGCTGTATTTCAGGCCGGCGTCCTCAAGGGCGCGGACCAGCAGGTAGTGCACGTTGGAGCCTTTGTTCAGCGCGACTTTCTTGCCTTTGAGCTCCTTCACCGACTGGATCGGCGAGCCCTTGGGCACGAGGATCGCCTCGCTGTGCGGCGCAGGCGGCTCATAGGCCACGTAGAGCAGGTCGGCACCGGCGGCCTGGGCGAAGACGGGTGGCGTTTCGCCGGTGACACCGAAATCGATCGAGCCGACGTTCAGCCCTTCGAGCAGCTGCGGGCCACCGGGGAACTCGGTCCATTGCACGTCGATGCCCTGTTCCTTCAGGCGCTTTTCCAGCGAGCCCTTGGCCTTGAGCAGCACCAGGGTGCCGTACTTCTGGTAACCGATGCGCAGGCTCTCGGCCTGGGCTTGGGTGATGGCGCCGAAGGACACAGCCGCCGCAAACAGGGCGACCAGACCACGACGCAAGAAGACTGTGCGCATGGCGCTCTCCTGTGCGAATGAGGTTCGGGTTGCACCTGCTTGCCTCGTTGTCGGGCGAGTAAGGTGGAAAAACGGTGACGCATTTGCGGGGTCGTTCAGATGCTCCAGCGAGCACTGATCAGGCGTTCGTTGAGTACACCCGGAGCGACCGGCTTGGGCCGACGCGCCAAGGCACTGTGGAAGGTTTCCAGCGAGTCCAGCAGGCGGGCCTCCAGGGCCTCGGCCAACTGTGCCGGGCGATTGCCTTCGGCGTAAGCGACCTGGCTGTCGTCGGCGAAGATCCCTTGAAGGGTCTCCTGCGCCTTGAGTGCCGACAGCACAGGCTTCAATGCGTAATCCACCACCAGCATGTGGGCGATGCTGCCGCCGGTAGCGATCGGCAGGACTACCTTGTGTTCCAGCGCGCGCTCGGGCAGCAGGTCGAGCAAGGTCTTCAGAGCCCCGGCGAACGATGCCTTGTACACCGGGGTCGACACCACCAGCCCATCAGCCTGGGCTACCAGTTGCTGGAAGTGCTGCACCTGTGGGCTGTCGAAACGTGCGTGGAGCAGGTCTTCTGCCGGAAACTCACGCACCTGGAAGGTCACCACCTCCACACCACGATCCTGCAACCACTGGCGCGAACGCTCGAGCAGCACGCCGGAACGTGAACGGGTACTGGGGCTACCACCTATCGAAACAACCAGCATTGCAGCGCTTCCTTAAATTCGGTTCCGGGGTGTGGCCCCAGTGAATGACTCCGACATTAGCAGCTCGCCACATATATCTATAAATCATATTTTTTCATTTGTTTATGCATTATGGAGATATATCGTTTTGACCTCGCCCGTTTCGCGGGCCAGCCCGCTCCCACAAAAAGCGGGCATAAAAAAAGGCCGTCGAAACGGCCCGAAATCCCTGCTATGGCTAAGAGCAATGCAACGAGGATTCAACGATTGGGTTGCGGGGTGAGGCGCAGATAGGGTTTGACGGCCCGATAACCTTTCGGGAAGCGCTGCTTGATCTCGTCCTCATCCTTCAGCGAAGGCACGATCACCACTTCGTCACCGTCCTGCCAGTTACCTGGGGTGGCGACCTTGTAGTTGTCGGTCAGCTGCAACGAATCGATCACCCGCAGGATTTCGTTGAAGTTGCGCCCTGTGCTGGCTGGATAGGTGATGGTCAGGCGTACCTTCTTGTTCGGGTCGATCACGAACAGCGAGCGTACGGTAAGGGTGTCGTTGGCGTTGGGGTGGATCAGGTCGTACAGGTCAGACACCTTGCGATCGGCATCGGCGATGATCGGGAAGTTGACCACGGTGTTCTGGGTCTCGTTGATGTCATCGATCCACTTGTGGTGCGAGTCGACCGGGTCCACCGACAGTGCGATAGCCTTGACGCCGCGCTTGGCGAACTCATCCTTGAGCTTGGCGGTCAGGCCCAGTTCGGTGGTGCACACTGGGGTGAAGTCGGCCGGGTGGGAGAACAGCACGCCCCAGCTGTTGCCCAGCCACTCATGGAAACGGATCTTGCCGGCGCTGGAATCCTGTTCGAAGTCGGGGGCGATGTCGCCGAGTTTGAGGCTCATGGAAGCGGCTCCTGTGCTGTGTCTGGCCTTGTGGGATTCAATGTGCCTGCTTCCGATTAAAAACAAAAAGAATGAATACTGATTTATTTATAACCAGAAAGAATACGAATTTGCACACACAAAAAAGCCTCGCACCAGGCGAGGCTCTTTCGTTGCAGCTACGACTTACATGAAGTTGTAAGTGTAGTTGACGATGAAGCGGGTTTGATCCTGGTCTTGCAGGGAACTGGTACCCGACCCACGGTAGACACCGTGACGCAGACTGGCGCCCAGGCCTTTGAGGGTGCCTTCCTGGATGACGTAGTCAACGCGAGCATCGCGCTCCCACTCACTGAAGGTACCGTTGCCGTTGGCGTTCTTGCCGTCTTCACCACGCAGGTACGACACGGAAGCCTTCAGGCCAGGAACACCCAGACGCGCGAAGTCATACGAGTATTGACCGAAGGTGGTGTTCTCACCGGCCTTGGCGAACTGGTTGATCATGCTGTCGGTGAACAGGTAGAAGCTGGAGCCGCCAGCGCCTTCGTTCGGCAGGCTACCCTGGTTCAGCCAGACAAAACCGCCGTCGTCGTTGACGCGCTGGTGACCGAGCAGGAAGGCATGACCACCCAGGGTATAAGTGAACATCGCCGACCAGGTCTTGTTGTCAACTTTGCCTGGCGTCTTCGCGTAGCCGCTGTTGTTGTTGAAGTTCCAGCCGCCGCCGCTGCCATTCTTGCCATCGCTGCTGCTATCGAAGTAGCGAAGGTCGGTCTTGAAGGACTGGTCGTCGGCGATCTTGAAGACGTGCGTCGCGCCTAGGAAGTGCTGCTTGTAGAAGTCTTCCAGGTTCGAGTAGTAGTACTGCAGGGTCAGGTCAGGCGTAAGCTTGTAGTCCAGACCACCGTAGCGGAACTTGTTGCTTTCCTGGGAAGCGCCGTTGACCGACAGGCCGGTACGGTTGCTCGAAGCACGCCCCATCGCATGGGTCAGCTGACCCGCATTGATGGTGAGGTTGTCGATTTCCTTCGATTGGATGGTGCCGCCTTCGAAGGTTTGCGGCAGCAGTCGGCCATCGTTAGCAACCAAGATCGGCAGGTTCGGCGCTAGGGCGCTACCGAAGTGCACTTCGGTCTTGGAGAAGCGTGCCTTGGCGTTCGCGCCCAAACGGGCCCATTGACTGGCAGAGCCGTCGCCGTCATCCGGGAAGAAGCCGCCTTTGTGGTAACCCTGACCGCCATCCAGGTGAATACCCCAGAGTGCCTGCGCATCGACACCAAAGCCAACGGTACCTTGAGTGAAGCCAGAAATGTAATCCAGCTTGAAGCCCTGACCGGACTCACGCTGATCCGGACGGATACCGGCCGTGGAAGTCGGCGCTTCACGGTTGTCGTTGTTGAAGTACATGGTACGCGAGCTGAGAGACAGCTTGCTGTCCTCGACGAAACCGGCTGCGCCCGCTTGTTGGGCGAGAACCCCCAGTGCCACGGCCAGAGCCAGGCTAGACTTGTACATGCTTTGCTCCTCTACGTTCTAATTTTTGTACTCTCAAGGCGGAGGGATCTGTTGCCCCCCTCGCCACGGGTAAGCGATTTAGCACCAAAGTGTGACCGGTAAGTCAATCGTTACCAGAGATTTCACGACTTTGGTCTAATGCACCTGCGCTACAGGATAATGACAATCCTATAAATCCAAAATGACCGTTTTATGAAACCTTCAGATTTTTCCGGAATAAATACGGAACCTTCAGCGTCATTTGGTGTATTGGCGTCCCTTGCTCATAGCTTCCGGTTATCTACAGCCCTTTGCCAGAGGGCGCTCCGTGAAAAGTTGTGAAAGCGTAGCCTTTCACAAAAATTTCACAACCTTTCGTCCGACAGGGTGCGTTCGCTAAGCGTTTTGTCTCCTAAGCTAATTCTCAAAAGTTATTTATTTTGCAATTCTTAGATCATTTAGTCTTCGCGTCATTCATCACCCGATGCCTGACGAGAGGTTCGATCATGATCCCCCACGCCCCCCTGCGCCTGTTCGCCGCGCTGACCCTGGCCAGCGCCAGCTGGTTCGCCCAGGCCGCCGACCTGACCGTGGCCTACCAGACCACCGTGGACCCGGCCAAGGTGGCCCAGGCCGATGGCAGCTATGAAAAAGCCAGCCACGCCAGCATCGACTGGCGCAAATTCGACAACGGTGCCGACATCATCGCCGCCGTCGCCTCCGGCGACGTGCAGATCGGCTACCTGGGCTCCAGCCCGCTGGCTGCCGCGACCACCCGCAAGGTGCCGGTGGAGACGTTCCTCATCGCCACCCAGATCGGCGCCGGTGAAGCGCTGGTCGCCCGCGACAGCATCAAGACCCCACAGGACCTGATCGGCAAGAAAGTCGCCGTGCCCTTCGTCTCCACGGGCCACTACAGCCTGCTGGCGGCGCTCAAGAGCTGGAACATCGACCCGGCCAAGGTGCAGATCCTCAACCTCGCGCCGCCTGCGATCATCGCCGCCTGGAAACGCGGCGACATCGACGCCACCTACGTCTGGGACCCGGCGCTGGGCGTGGCCAAGGAAATCGGCAAGGTGCTGATCACCTCTGGCGAACTGGCAAAGAAAGGCGCCCCGACCTTCGATGCCTGGATCGTGCGCAAGGACTTCGCCGAGAAGCACCCGGAGATCGTCAAGTCGTTCGCCAAGGTCACCCTCGACGCCTACGCCGACTACCGCAAGGACCCGAAAGCCTGGCTGGCCAATCCAGACAACGTGAACAAGCTGGCCAAGCTGTCCGGCGCCAAGACCGGCGATATCCCCGGCCTGCTGGAGGGCAACGTCTACCCGCTGGCCGCCGACCAGAGCGCGGCACTGGGCGCGCCAACCACCCAGGCGCTGACCGACACCGCGACCTTCCTCAAGGAGCAGGGCAAGGTCGAGGCGGTGCTGCCGGATTACTCGCCGTACGTAACGGCCAAGTTCCTTCCCGACTGAAGCACCTGCCCAACCGACCGAACCCAGGGGCGCCCTGCGCCCCGAACCGGAGCCCATCATGGCCTTGCTCGAGCTGGAGCGCATCAGCGCACAGTACCCCGGCGCCACCACCCCGGTGCTGGATGACATCAACCTGACGCTGGGGCCACGCCAACTGCTGGTCGCCCTCGGGCCCTCCGGCAGCGGCAAGACCTCGCTGCTCAATCTCATCGCCGGCTTCGTCGCCCCCAGCAGCGGGCGCATCACCCTCGACGGTGCGCCCGTGCAAGGCCCGGGTGCCGACCGTGGCGTGGTGTTCCAGGATGACGCCCTGCTGCCCTGGCAGGACGTGCTCGGCAATGTCGCTTTCGGCCTGGAGCTGGCCGGCGTCCCTCGCGCGCAGCGTGAGGCCAAGGCACGCGAGATGCTGGCACTGGTCGATCTGGCCGGGTTCGGCGACCGGCGCATCTGGCAGCTTTCCGGTGGACAGAAGCAGCGCGTGGGCCTGGCCCGCGCCCTGGCTGCCGACCCACGCGTACTGCTGATGGACGAACCCTTCGGCGCCCTCGATGCCTTCACCCGCGAGCAGATGCAGGAGCTGTTGCTGCAGGTCTGGCAGCGCACCGCAAAACCGGTGTTCCTGATCACCCACGACATCGAGGAAGCCGTGTTCCTGGCCAGCGAACTGGTGTTGCTGGCCCCGAATCCGGGGCGCGTGGTCGAGCGCCTGCGACTGGACTTCGGCCAGCGCTACGCCGCGGGCGAACCAGCGCGGGCGATCAAGTCCGACCCGCGCTTCATCGAAACCCGCGAGCACGTGCTGTCGCGGGTGTTTTCCCAACGTGCCGCCCGCCGCGAGGAGTCCGCATGAGCAGCCTGGACCTGCCGGTCGCCGGCAAAACCGACACCCGCACCGCCTCGGCGGTGAAGACCCGCCGCCCGCTGCCGACCCGCTGGATCAGCGTCCTGACCCTGGCCAGCCTGCTGCTGGTCTGGTGGCTGGTGACCGCTGCCGGCTGGGTCGAGCCACTGTTCCTGCCCGCCCCCGGCGACATCCTGGCCAAGGCCTGGGTACTGCTGACCCAGGGCTACATGGACGCCAGCCTCTGGCAGCACCTGGGCGCGAGCATGGGCCGCATCGGCGTGGCGTTGCTGGCGGCGACCCTGACCGCGATTCCGGTCGGCATCGCCATCGGCTACAACCGCGTGGCTCGCGGCATCCTCGACCCACTGATCGAGTTCTACCGACCGATACCGCCGCTGGCCTACCTGCCGCTGATCGTGATCTGGTGCGGGATCGGCGAGCTGTCAAAAGTGCTGCTGATCTACCTGGCGATCTTCGCCCCGATCGCCATCGCCACCGCCACCGGCGTGCGCACCGTCGACCCGGCCAAGCTGCGCGCCGCGCAGTCGCTGGGGGCGAGCAAGGTGCAACTGATTCGCCATGTGATCCTGCCCAGCGCCTTGCCTGACATCCTCACCGGCATTCGCATCGGCCTGGGGGTCGGCTGGTCGACCCTGGTCGCCGCCGAACTGATCGCCGCCACCAGCGGCCTGGGCTTCATGGTGCAGTCAGCCGCGCAGTTCCTGGTCACCGATGTGGTAGTGCTGGGCATCCTGCTGATCGCGCTGATCGCCTTTGCCCTGGAGATGGGCCTGCGCGCCCTGCAGCGCCGCCTCGTACCCTGGCATGGACAGAGTCACTGACCTTTTAGGCCTCATCGCGGGCAAGCCCGCTCCTACA